>NZ_JAUBVJ010000027.1:85561-88201 GCF_036702785.1 Microcoleus sp. AR_TQ3_B6
CTGTGGCTGATGCTTTTGACTGGGGATTAGCAGCTTCTGTGGCTGGTTTTGTTTCTGGCGATTTATCCGCCTTCAATGCTGAAATATCTTGTGAAATTTCTGTTTTAGGAGACTCTAAATTAGTTTGTGTTTGAGAAGTTTGGCTCAAAAGTGCTTTGTCTAAAACAGGCGTAGCAACTTCTTGGTTTGGTTGTTCCTGCTGAAAGGTTGGCTGACTTTTGCTCTGATTTAACTCATGAGTAGATTTCGGTGCTGGCAACGGCTGATTCTCGTTTTCCGGTTTCTTTTCCTGCCCCTGAGTTAGCGCTGGTGTTGCTGGTGCATTACGCTGTCCTCCCATCTGCTGGATGGTGTGAGTCAATTCGTGCGCCGTCAATTCATTATTACCGGGAGACTTCCCCGCACCGTAGTAAATATCGCTACCATGAGCAAATGCTTGCGCCCCCAACTCCTTGTTCATCTGCACGGCATTCGAGTCGGTATGCACTCGCACGCCACTAAAATCTGCCCCAAAGCGCGGCTCCATGAAACTACGTACATCATCGGGTAAAGCACTACCTCCGCCCTTAGAATCCGCGAGACGGCTTTCTACGCTGCTACTTGCCTGAGAACTACTACCATTAGGTTTCAACTGTACTTGTTCTGAATCTTCTGCTGTCTGACGCTGTAGCAGTGGAGTGATGGAATTTACCAGAGGTTGCATCTGGACTGCTTCTGTTTCTTCCCCGGTTTGACGTTGAATTGGCTGCTGTAGAGCTGAGTCTGGCATGGTCATGACTTTCGCCGCCATGCTGTCTGCTTCTTGTTCGTATTTATCCCCCGGTGCCCCAACTGTTAATTTTGTCTGAATTGAAGAGTTATTTGGATCTTCTTTTTCTTGTTTTTCGCATTCACTACATTTAGCCTGAATAACCCCCTCTGACTGCATCTGGAGTTGCTCTTTTTCCTCTTGAGCCTGACGTTGAACAGGTTGCTCAACGGCTGAGTCTGGCATGGTCATGACTTTCGCGGCCATGCTGTCAGCTTCTTGTTCGTATTTATCCCCCGGTGCGCCAACTGTTAATTTTGTCTGAATTGAAGAGTTATTTGGCTCTTCTTTTTCTTGTTTTTCGCATTCACTACATTTAGCCTGAATTGCACCCTCTGACTGCATTTTGGCAGATTCTGTTGATTCTTCCCCTTCCTTCTCATCAGAGGTTTCTTGACGCTGAATTCCTTCTGAATGAGTGCTAGAAGTTGCGGAACTTTGAGGCGCTTCTACTGGAATATTTCGTCCATTAAACGGAGCACGGGCGATTTTTGGCTGTAGTGCTTCCCCGTCGCTGGTTATCGTTGAATTGCTTGATTCCCCTGCTGTTTTTTCTGCTGAAGGAGGAGGCGCTTCTATAGGAATATTTCGTCCATTAAACGGAGCACGGGCGATTTTTGGCTGTAGTGCTTCCCCGTCGCTGGTTATGGTTGAATTGCTTGATTCCCCTGCTGTTTTTTCTGCTGAATCCGCTGCCATCTGACCTTGAATGGCTGGCGTTTCCTCCCCGTCGCTGGTTATCGTTGAATTGCTTGATTCCCCTGCTGTTTTTTCTGCTGAATCTGCTGCCAACTGAGCTTGAATTTCAGGCGTTTCTTGTGGTTCCTCCTGCTGGCGCTGAATCGGTTGGGGGGAAGCTTCACCGCTGCGAATGGGCGCTTCTACAGAAATATTGCGCCAATTTAACCTACCGCGATCGACTTTTGGTTGGAGCGATCCCTCAGTCGCTCTCGTTAAATTACTTAATTCTCCCGTACTTGTTTCTGCTTTTTTTGCTGAAACTTGATGTTCAATTGCTGGCGTTTCCTCTTGTTTCTCCTGTTGGCGTTGAATGCCGCCAGGTAAAGACATTCCATTACCCCGAGAAGGCGCTTCTACACTGATATTTTGCCAATTCAAGCTGCGACGGATTGTTTTTGGTTGAATCCCTGCTAATTCCTGCGATATGTTTGAATTGCTGCCAACAGATTCAGATTGCTCAGAAGTCAACGGGCTTCGGTGAAGTAGGGGCGAACAAGCTTGATTCGCCACAGGTGGCGTCGCTGAGGTTTTCTTTTGGGCTGGTACTCGGGAGCTCATCACCTAACTCCTCCGGGCACTGCCAGCAATTATTACAAATTGTTAATTTCAGATTTGAGATTCGAGCGGGACTTGCGCTCACCAACCCGGTTTCTCTGAAAACTCGTCGCTTTGGAACCCGAGATTTACGCGCTACGCCCTATTTCTAGCTTGCTAGTAAGTCCTGTTGAAATTTTTAGGACGAGGATTAACCGCCCATTAATACGGTACCACAGCCCGCTAATATTTTATACCAATTTTCAAAAATCATGCAACAGTAGCTAGGGCTGACAAAATGTAATCCCATCCAGTTATAGATGCTATTGTCTCTGTAGAAAATTCTTTAATATAAGCGCCAACTTTTTCTTTGAGACCATCTAAATCATCATAAATGTCCCAACTCAGTTCTTGTTTAATGTGTTGCCATACTCTTTCAATTGGATTCAATTCAGGGCTGTATGGTGGTTGGAATATCAAGATAACATTATCTGGTATTTTCAGCTTAACACCATGATGAAATCTCCCATTATCTAATTGGATAATATTTAAATGCT
>NZ_JAUBVJ010000028.1:0-59825 GCF_036702785.1 Microcoleus sp. AR_TQ3_B6
GCTGATGCTTCAACAAGCATGGCGCTTGACGCACCACTACCTCAATGGGGTACAGAAACGGCGGGAACGCTTGGAGTTTGGGCGCGAGTCTGGCGAACTCTCGCAATATGTGGCGTTCATCGATGTTTATATCGATCGCACTGAAGTAAAGAATTCACAAATGCGGGTCAGTTTCCCTTACTATATTGGGCCTGCGGTGTGGCGTTTCTTCCACACTACGGCTGAAATTGTCTCTACCAAGACGCCCCAACAGCAAAAAACTCTGGTGGCCATCTTCAAGGACTTCTTCAAGCTGTTTGCTACTATGTATCCCTGCCCCTACTGCCGCCACCACCTCAACGCCTACGTGGTGCAGAATAAAGAGGTGGAAATGTACCCTGTGGAGTACCTGGTGCTCGGGCGCGATCCGCGTCTGAATAACTTTGAGGTATCAATGGAGGCTAAGCTGTCCACCGTAGTAGACGGTCCTTCTCTGCGCTTGTTCTTCTGGAAGTTGCACAACACTGTCTCCTCATCAATTGCGCGATCGGAAGAGTGGTATCACAAGGATGAGAAAGCATTCTACACCACCCGTTATTGGCCCAGCATTGACTCTGAGCTAGCACGAGCCAAAGCCCTCAAACAAATCAGCATTGCCACCGATCGAATGTACCGCCTCTACGGTATGCTCAAGCCCGCAGCACGGCTGACAGGAGTGAGAGCAACTTTGCAAAAGCTGTTGGAGAAGAGGGATGACGAAGGCATTAAGGAGGCTTGCTTAGTTGCCCAAGATTACATCCAGGAGTTGGAGGAGGCGATCGTCACCGGACAATTCCTACAAGACACATATTACTTTGACCCTGACCTTGTGGATGAAGCTCCCGTCTTTAGTCCTGAAGAAGAGGAGTTTGCTCGCAGCGGTGTGTTCGTCGAGGGGGCTTAGATATCAGCCAGTAAAAAGTTAAGCTTAAAAACTTAACTTTTTACTGCTTCATGTAAGTCATCATAAATTAAAAATTAAAGTAAGTAAGTTGCTAGAAAAAAACATTAAATGATAGGGCGGATTTTGCACTAATTACATCTGTCTTAGTAGAGATATAGCGGTTCTGGGAAAGATGAGGTATTCACCAATTAATTAACAATTCCCCAATCTCAAATCTCAAATCTCAAATCTCAAATCTCAACTTGTACCTCATCTATCTGAGAAAGGCTATAATAGCTTAAACCAGCCCCTACACGATTCTACAAAATATTATTGTTATTTGGCGCTTACCTACTTATATTAGCCATAATTAATAGACATAAAATAAAAAAAATCAGGGAAAATTTAGTATGACATCTGTGGAACTTGAAAAAAAAGCCATGACTGAAGAAGAGGAGGCAAAGTTATGGGAAGTGTTCAAAGTATTTGACGCGGACGCCAGCGGTGCTATTTCATCAGAAGAACTCGGTCAAGTGATGCGATCGCTAGGCCAGAGTCCTAACGAAACTGAGCTGCGCGACATGATCGAGGAAGTGGACTTAGACAAGTCTGGCAGTATCGATTTTGAGGAATTCAAAATGCTGATGGTGTCCGACTCTGGCGATCGCCAGAGCCGTCTCAAAATGTCATTTACTGTATTTGATGAGGATGGCAGCGGTCAAATCACTAAAAACGAGATGCAAAATGTGATGAGCCCGTTTGGGGTGACAGAGCCAGAGCTCGATGAGATGATCGAAGAGGCAGATGGTGACGGCAATGCCTTAATTGACTTTGAGGAATTCTGCAAACTCGTACCGGATGAGTCAGAGATCGCAACAGGATATCAAGACTGGCCGGTTGCGGTTGTCAGTACACAGACAACCGAGATTTCAGATACTACAGCGGCTGCGATCGAAAGTATAGCAACTGCTGTCAACGAGGCAGCTTCTGACACTATTGAACCTAATCTACAAGATCTACAAGAACCAGCCACCGATTGCAATCAAGAAATAGCGCGGCTAAAAGAACTGCTCGCCCAACACCCACAAGGTGAGAAGAAGCGCGGTACGTCCCGCTTGCAGATGCAGATTGGTTTGTTTCGTCTGATCCAAGGAGCAGCTTACCGCAGCTTCCGCGAGAGTTTTTCCGCCAACCACGAGACTCACCTGCGCGTGAGAAACTTGCCCTACAGAATCGTTGATTTTGTGCGATTTGTCAGGAGCGCGATCGCGCTTTATAAAGGATTGGGTGTAGTAGAATCGGCGTGCAACCCTCTACTGGATGCAGTAGTTAAATCGCTCGAAGATGAATTTCGCCGGCTAGAACATCGCATCAAGAATTGGAAAACCATAGAAAAAACTCCTGAAATGTTGGCAGAAGAAAAAGCCATGTTGGAGGCGCGGGGTAAGTCGGCCACCGCCAAGGAGAAATTTGGGGCGGCAGTCGAGTTGGCAATCACCATCAAAAAGAAGAGTCTCAACTTGCGTGACATCGCCGAGGGCGTGCTGGCAATCAACGAACTCAACCGACTGCGAAACATGGAGCTCAGTGAGAACATGGCACCGCCACCAGCCAAATCCGAGGGAGATCCCAAAGAGTACCTGAAGAAGTGGAACCGCGTCATCCTCTCGGATGCATCAGAGGAAATCGATGGTGCGATGATGCCAGTCGCCTATTGGTATGAAGACTTTATGCCGAAGCTGTTGGCTGCCTTCAGCGTCAGCACAGCAGCAGACATCCCCTTTAATACGGTGCCTGACGAAGCAGCTTTAAACCAGTGGTACGAAGCGACTAAAACCTCAGGGGAATTTGGGCGCTATGGGGCGGATGTTGCATCCGGCTTTGCCAAATGCGCTCCCAAACAGAAGCTGATGCTTCAACAAGCATGGCGCTTGACGCACCACTACCTCAATGGGGTACAGAAACGGCGGGAACGCTTGGAGTCTGGGCGCGAGTCTGGCGAACTCTCGCAATATGTGGCGTTTATCGATGTGTATATCGATCGCACTGAAGTAAAGAATTCACAAATGCGGGTGAGTTTCCCTTACTATATTGGCCCTGCGGTGTGGCGTTTCTTCCACACTACGGCTGAAATCGTCTCTACCAAGACGCCCCAACAGCAAAAAACTCTGGTGGCCATCTTCAAGCACTTTTTCAAGCTGTTTGCCAGTATGTATCCCTGCCCGTACTGCCGCCACCACCTCAGCGCCTACGTGGTGGAGAATAAAGAGGTGGAAATTTACCCTGTGGAGTACCTGGTGCTCGGGCGCGATCCGCGTCTCAATAGCTTTGAGGTATCAATGGAGGCAAAGCTGTCCACTGTAGTAGATGGCCCTTCTCTGCGCTTGTTCTTCTGGAAGTTGCACAACACTGTCTCCTCATCAATTGCGCGATCGGAAGAGTGGTATCAAAAGGATGAGGAAGCATTGTACACTACCCGTTATTGGCCCAGCATTGAGTCTGAGCTAGCACGAGCCAAAGCCCTCAAACAAATCAGCATTGCCACCGATCGGATGTACCGCCTCTACACTATACTCAAGCCCGCAGCAAGGCTGACAGGGGTGAGACCAATATTGCAAAAGCTGTTGGATAAGAGGAATGAGGAAGGCATCGAGGAGGTATGCTTAATTGCCCAAGATTATATCAAGGAGTTGGAGGAGGCGATCGTCACGGGACAATTCCTACAAGAGACATACTACTTTGACCCTGACCTTGTGGATGAACCTCCAGTATTCACTCCTGAAGAAGAGGAGTTTGCTCGCAGCGGTGTGTTCGTAGAGGCTACTTGTTGAATATCAGTCACTAAAAACTTAAGTTTTTCAGCTTAACTCACATCTTGCACCCTTCTCAATTACTTGTTTAGGAACAGGCTTTCCGGCCTGTTCCACAAGAAAACTCATTCTTTGTGGAACGGGCCGAAGAGCCGGTTCTGGACAATGGTACAAGATATCAGTTAACTTTTTACCCCTTCAAAAATATAAATAGCAATACTCCAGGAGTTCGGTACGGGAAAAAGCGCGATCGTTTTATGGCAACCCCTTTAGCGGTTATGGCATAAACTGAGAATAGTGTCTTTTGTTGCGGAGCGATCGTCTTCGAGGGCAACGCTAACGCACGACTTATATCAATTCCGCCGTTCATCGTCGGGCGTAAAGTCGAATCCCGAGGCCAACAAATAATTCGCGCAATTTTCATTTTTTTGACCCGCCCGTCATCAGTCAACAGTCAACAGTCAACAGTCAACAGTCAACAGTCAACAGTCAACAGTCAACAAGCATAAGGAGTGCAACCGGAATCGATATCATGCTTCTTGCCTATCCCAAAATTCCAGATAGTAAAAATTGCCCTAACGAACAATGTGTAGCTTTTGAGAAGTACGATGGCACTAATTTGCATTGGGTTTGGGAAGTTGAACTTGGTTGGTATGCTTTTGGTCCGCGCCGCAGTAGATTTGATTTGGATGAGATGGGAATTGCAGAATTTAATGCTGCACATCCTGGTTTAGAAGAAGCACCGGAAATATTTAAAAAAGATTTTGCTAGTCCCTTAGAGTCTATATTTCGAGAGAACGAACTGTATCACTGCCCTGAAATTACTGTGTTTACAGAGTTTTTTGGTGCTAACTCGTTTGCGGGAAAGCACAAAAAGGACGATCGCAAACAACTGGTTCTTTTTGATGTGGAAACTGAGGGCGGTATGGTTGTTCCCGATCGGTTTATTCAGGATTTTGGTAAATTAAATATTGCGCGAGTGATTTATCGCGGCAAACTGACGGGCAAGTTTATGGACGATCTTCGCAAGGGGAAATACGGTGTGGATGAAGGTGTTGTGTGCAAGGGAGGCCGCAATGCTAATAATCTGTGGATGGTGAAGATTAAGACTGATGCGTATATGCAGAGATTGCAGCAAGCTTTTAAGGATGATTGGGAAAATTACTGGGAGTAATATCAAATCTGAAGGCTAACTTTTTTCATGAATCGATCGAGTAGTGCGATCGGTGAAACCTCCTCTTTTGCTCCCCCTTTACCAGAAGAGTTGACAAACAACCTATCTTGTGCAGAGATTGCAGTGCTGAAGGTGCAGAGCGAAAGTATCAATTTTTGATTTGGAGAGTGGGACGGCGCGATCGGTTTATATTACCCAACAGTCGGTGTGGGGGATTTGAAATCTAAAGCTTGAGTCTACCATCGGTCATTTGCCCCACTCTAATTGATGCCTCAATGGAAAATTTTCCATCACAGGCAGGGAATACAGTCAGCGCCATCATACAAGAAGCAATCCAAACGGCAGGACAAGGGCTACATTCCTTAAGCATTTTTGCCTCTGCCGAATTCTGGTAGATTATGGGGTAAAATTATATTTGCAGGAGCAGGCTGCCTAAAAGCTTTACTCTAATGTTAGATAGCATTAAATCTAAGGCTGTCTGGGGCTAAGCTATAAAAGCTATTGAAATAAAAAAAGAAAGGCTTATGACAATAGATACAATAGATATCGATATTTGAGAAGATAAAAAGGTAAAGTGCTACTCTTTTATGGTACAGCTAAGGGTTGAAGATTATCTCAACATGGTAAGTAGGACATTTAAAAATAGAGGAGGCTTAGAAGGACAAAGAGATACATTAAAAACAACAACAGCTATTCGGATTAGGGAGAGAATGGTTCAAGATATAGAAGCAGGCGCACTAATTCCACCAATAGTCTTAGGAGTAATCGTGCCGAAAGATACTTTTGACCAACTGGAGACATTAAAAAACAGAGATTCCTTTTTAGAATTGATGGAAGGAATTGATAGTGATAGCATTTCTATTATCGACGGAATGCAAAGAACTACAGCTCTACATGAAGCACAAAAGAAGACAGATATTACTAACAACAAAATTCGTATAGAATATTGGATTGCCTCTCAAGTAAATAGTCTTACCTACCGGATGTTAGTTTTAAATACTGGTCAAGTTCCTTGGAATATAAGGAGACAGATTGAAACCGTTTTTAGGTCAATTATTAAAGAATTAAATGAACAATCTACTTGCGTCAAAATTTGGGAAATGAATGACGAAAAGCGAAGTTCATCACCTGGACAATTTCAGGCTGATAACATTATAGAATTATTTTTGGTTTTTGGGGCAAGAAAAGAAAAAATTGACTTACAGGAGAGGCTAGCAGATGAATTTATGCGACAAGACTTTATAGAATCAGCAGCCAATTCAAATTTCACAAATATATTTTATGAAGTAATAAATTATTTGGGTAAATTTGATCGAGCTATAGCCACATATAAAGATAAAAAATCAAAATAATATTTTAAAGACGGTAATTTATTCAGAAAAAGTCAACCAGCTTGTGTTGGTTTTGTAACAGCAATAGGTTTGTCTGTACTGGGTAGACCTGGCTCGAATTATAGCCCAGAAAAACAGAATGAAAAATGGAATAAAATTAAAAATGATGCCGATAAAATGTTAGAACGTATATCTAGTCTAAAGAGTAACGAAATAAAAGATTTTCTAGATTTTCCAACTTTAAATGAATTGATTGGTAAAAAACCAGCTAAGTCTAATGAAAGAGAATTCTTTCTGCAAGCTTTTAAAATCTTAATCGAGGAAAACTTTAAAGTTGACAATATGACTCCGTGTTGGAGAGCTTACTGAAAAACTTATGTCTAGAAGCATGATAGACGCTAACAAATATATATTTGAGCTATTAGCTGAATTTGTCCAAACAAGTGAAGTTGCTGTGCCTGTTTCTAATAATAAACGATGTATTAAGACAAATACTAAAGATAAAAAATGGTTGCAAGGACTCAAAATTATAAACAAGCAGTTAATTTTACCCAATTTCCAAACAGCTTCATTTGAATTTAATAGCCAGAAATACTTTGTTGCCGTCGGTTGGCCGAGTAAACAAACTATTCATAGTGATGAAGTAATTGAATTTGTAGAACTGAATGCGGGAATAGTTACAGCATTACTATTTGAACTTAAAATTCCTCTTAGCCATGAAGCAAAACCTTATGATATTGCCGAGAAAATTTTATATAATGACCCTATAAAGTCAATAATTTCATATGAAAATTTTTCTTTAATAAGCAACTTTTTTGAACCATTTTCTGTCTATCGAATTCCAGAAGATTCTCCTTTTATTGAAAAAAATGATATAGATTTAATAAGGATATCAGGCTTCTATGCTTTAAAAAATAGCCAACTAATTGCCTTAAAATTTTCTAGTCAAACAGTTCATAAATTTGAAAATATTTTTTTTGAAGGCTCAAAAAACATACCTTATGCAAATTTATTATTTAGTTTAGTTTCTGTTTCTTGGAAATATTCCTTTCTCGATATTTATAGATGTATAGAAAGGCTGTTTCCCCTATCATATTTAGAAATTTTTCACAAGGAATTGAAGATCCAAGATTCGCTCTTAAAGTTTTCGGCTGATGTTGAAAAGTACATGGGTTGGAAACCTAAAGAAAAAGATGCGGTTAATAAACTAATTGACGAGTCGCCGGAAGAAGCTCGTAAGTTATTGCGACCAATTAAAAAATTGCTTGATGGTACAGAAGAAGGTAATTGTGGAGATTTTGTTTATAAAATTCGGAATTCTATAGTTCATTTTAGACCAGCAACTGAGTCTATTAATCTCGAGGAGGATAATTGGGATATGCTAATAAGAGCATCTTTATATATCGTTGAATATTGGTATAAGCAATATGACGAACAATTAACGCTTAAATAGTCCCGCCATACCTTACCAACCTTTTAAACAATTCCTACTCTAAAACTTCAAATATTAGGATAAATTAACTCATGACGGCCACAATTGCCACCGAAGAAAAACTCAAAATTCCCGTTTTAGATGCTGCTTATACCGATGCCAAAGGGGGCAATATAGGAAAAAGTTTCAACAACCCAGAAATCCTGCGCCACTTGATGCTATATTTGTCACCCCCCAGATTTTGCATTGCCCTACTCTTCAAGTTCTAAATATCGAGCCAAAATCCGTTGAATTTCTGGTATTTGTTGCAACTCCAATTGCCCAAGACAGCGCACAAGTCTGCGTTTATCAAACGTCATCGGATCGACGCACACGATAAAACTCTCGGTATTCAGACCATTGAGAGTCGAAGGAATTACTGGCAAAACAATGGGTCGTAAATGCTCGTTTGGAACAGCAGAAGTGATGGGCAGAACTGTGACTTTACTGCGTTGATTAAAAGCAGTTCCTGAAATAATTACGGCTGGTCGAGTCTTGCGGATTTCTGTACCGACTGAGGGATCGAAATTCACGAGCCAGATGCTTCCCAGTCGGTAATCGCTGCTTGCTGCCATGCTTCATCCTCATCGGTTAATTCATCACTCAGTTCATCGAGCAATAAACAGGCTTCTACCATTGCCTGCTGTTCTTGTTGTTTACGCCATGCTTGCAATAAAAGCTCCACTAGCCGACTGCGATTTTCTACACGCTCGTCAATGTAACGCACTAGCTCATCTGGCAAAGAGATAGATACTTTCATATTATTTATGCCACTTTTAATACTACCAATGGTAGCACATCGATCGAGCAGATAGCACGCTGATTAAGTAAAGCAGCAGCAACGCCGATTCCGTCTGATTCCGATCGCCCTTTATACAAAATTAGCCGGATCTCGATCTCGCCGATGCTGGGGTATTTCTCCCAGTCGAGGAGTTGCCAGTGGATTTTGAAAGCCGGTAGGGCCAATCCGCCTGTGGTTGCCCCATTTTGGCCTTCTGTGGATTTGCGGCAGTGGTGTTTGTTGACGAGTTGCAGCTAGATTTCGGTGGCGGGGCGATCGGATTTATCGAATTTGCTGCGATCGTGCAGAGGAGTTGGAGGGTTTAGTCGAATCTTTGGGGCAGTGGTAAGATGGAAAAATGAATTCAACGTTGTTTTATGTCAAATCCTGAATTGGCTCAACGGCGGCAGTTATCCCGTGATGAGAATTTTCAAATGAAAGCTGTGATGACTTATGATGATATAGCTAGCTTATGCGAGCAGCTTGGATACAGGGACAAGTTGCGTTTGGCGCAACTGCTGATACAGCTAGCCAGAAAAGAAGAGGAAACTCAAAACGCCCAACACCCAATTGAAGAGAACCGGCAAGACTTCTCGAAATCTCTAAATAGTTCGGAAATAGTTGAATATGTTTTTGAAAGGCTCATAAAGTTAAAGCCCACCAAAATAAGCTCACTTAAGAATTCTATCGCCGCCATGTTTCAATTTCAAGGCGGAATTTCTGAAGCCGAACTAGAAAGAATAATATCTCAACTCCAAAAGTTACAATATATACAAATTGACGCCAACAATCGAGTCAGATTTTTATAGTTTAAACCGCAAATATGAGGACAAATAAACTCATGGTCGCCACAATGTTCACAGAATAAACACTCAAAATTTCAGTTTTCGCTCCCGCTTACACTGATGCCAAAAGCCACCATGTATAGCGGTTCGATAAAAATACTCGATATAGCGGTTCTAAATGAGTCGTAAATTTTTTACCCCACCCCAACTATCCCCGAACCCGCTCTGAGGGAGTAAGAGATTCACAAATGATTTAGGATTGCTATAGTGTTGGAAACTCAGTTTTTTTGCCTTGTTCGGCTAGCAGCACTGCCTTACTTATTGGCTCACCTTACGGAACAAAAAGACGACCAACGCCCATCCAGGTTTCGATATCCAGCAAGATTTCCAGAATACGATCGACACAACGATTTCGATAGACTCGATCGGCTAAAAATCGCTCGGCATCTCCAATCGTAATGACAGGTAGGGAATCCACTGTATTTTCTTCTCGGATCACCTGTTCCAGGGAGTCTTCACCCCTCATGCTGCGGTTGGCAGTAAGCAAAATCATCTGATTTGCCTGAGCAAGTCGCCAAACAACTCGATCGTTACTGTCGATCGACAAATTCATCTGCTTGAAAGTGACCAAACGAATTGGGAGTAGATTTAACCAGCCTTGACTCGCAATATTACCCAATAAAATTTCTGCATGACCTCCAAGATTGCGATCGCTCAGAAAATTGATGCTTCTAGTTCGTGTTTGGCTTTCTGCTGTTGAAGTTTTGCCCAAAGAGCCTCTCGACCGGGTTTGGGTGGCATCGCTGCAACGCGGGCAGAATGTTCGCGATTGCGCTCTTCCCAGTAATGCTGAATTTCTTTAGCTTGCCTTAAAACAACTTGATACTCTGCTTCGACTTCTGCACGATTTGCCTCAATGTAGGATAAAGCAACGTTAATCTGATCCTCTGTTAAGTCAAACAAGGAACGGATAAACTTCGGGGGATATTGAGCCGTCAGGTAGTCCATCACATCATAGAGAGTGATGCGCGTACCTGAAATTGTCAGTCCGCGCTCTGTACGAATAATGATTGGTTGGTTGTTGGATACTGAAACCATACCTATAGCCTCTGAAACAGTCTAGAAAATAATCCGATCGTACCTTACAAATCTCTGATGTCGTGTTTGGAGAAACCTTTGAGCAAATCCACCAGACGCCCCCTACACAAAATTAGCCGGATCTTGATCTCGCCGATGCTTCAGCAGAATCGGAGAACCTTGGCCATCACCCACCAAAGCCGCCGTTTCCTCCAACGCTTCCCTCAGCCGCTTGGCCGCGTAAATCGACATATCCCGGGGCACATTCACCCGATCGCGCAAATACCGCAAAGCCGCATCAGAACCAGCAGGCGGCGTACAAACTTCGCCAGTCATCATCAAAGTTAAAGCACAGCGCAAAGCCTCATCAAACAAGTTGTCATCAGCAGGATTGACTCGAACGATGTTGTGGTGGTGCTTAATGACGCGGTGAAGTGCTTCAGCGCGGGAGGTTTCCGGTTCAGGGTACATCACATCCGGGAGTCCAGCCCAAGGCCCATTATCCACCCGGGCTTTATTGAGTAGCATCTGAGGTTCGCCGTTTTCATAACACCCGCCCATCTGAGGCGGTAAATCGTGGGCGTGGGTGTGAAAATCGCTCTGAGTGCCGCGATAGGTAGGGCGGGTTTCCATCGCCGCAAACCAGTCAGCAAAGCGCGGGTTTTCTTCCCGCATCGAGTAGCCTTTGTAGTAGTAAAGACTGGCATTCATCCGTTCCACGTAGGGCGTAAAGATGACATCCGCAGTGCCAAATTCATCGAGGAAATAAGGCCCCGGGGTGCTGGCGAGAGCCTTTTCTACCTGGGCGACAACGCTGATAAATTGGTTGCGGTTGTGCTGTTCTGCTCTGGCTGAACTTGCTGGATAGCACAGCCAAGAGCACCAGGCCCTAAACAGCAGTCGCTCTAACCGCCGCAGGGGAATGACTGCGGGGTTTTCCATGCCCAAACCCAAGGGGCCATAGACTCGTTCCAGGGCGATTAAGATATCATCGCTTTCGGTGATGATGCGGCCGTCTAGTTCGATCGCCGGTAGCATTCCCGATGGCACTTTGCGCTTGTACCAGCTTTCCTTTTCCCCGTAGCAGAACATTGTAACTTTGTCAATACGGTAGGGGATTTGTTTTTCTTCCAGCCACAGCCAGATTTTTTGGCAGTAGGGACACCAAGCATGGTGATCGCGGTACAGGGTGACTCGCACATCCGATTCGGTTTTACCAAACAGGCGCAAGCGGGCTTGGGCGTTCGTTGGCCCGTTGACGCGATCGACTTCAAAGTCTGTGAGGGCTTCTAGTTCTTTCCAGCTTAGAGGGATCATGCGATTTTAGATTTTAGATTTTAGATTTTAGATTGGAGAATTGAAGAAATGTATATATTGGATTTGATACGCGACAGCAAGCGTGCCGATCGCACTCCCAAATCAAAACTCAGGCTCCATCACCAAGCATAGCGGGTAAATCTATCTCTTTGACGCAGGT
The DNA here is from genome assembly GCF_036702785.1 of Microcoleus sp. AR_TQ3_B6. Lineage (NCBI taxonomy): Bacteria > Bacillati > Cyanobacteriota > Cyanophyceae > Oscillatoriales > Microcoleaceae > Microcoleus > Microcoleus sp. AR_TQ3_B6. The sequence goes on from NZ_JAUBVJ010000028.1 coordinate 11,808, forward strand.
TGCTCGCGACAAAGACAGCACGCAGTCGATGATGCTCAATAAATCAGATAGCGGAATTGCACTGCCGCCAAGCAGCCCGCTTGGCGGCCAAATCCGCAAGTACCTCGGGAGTTCCGACGTTTCCAGGGTTGATGATGGTGACGCCTATTTGCTGCGATCGCAATTCTTCCCGCAGAGCATGAACTGCCCCTCGCAAACCAAACTTAGATGCTGAATTTGCGACTTCTCTACCAGAGAAATTGTCTCGCCCGGAGAGAGAACCCATAAACATCACTTTCGGATTTTTAGAATGCCGAAGTGCCGGCAGGAGTGCTTTCACCAGCCGAATCGGTGCGATGAGATTCACAGCGATTACCCGCGTGATGTCTTCATCCGAACAATTTTCAAAACTGTATTGACTGGTGAAAGCATTCGTTTCCCAAGTGCCGCCCATATAGAGCAAGGCATCAAGAATATCGCTGCCGACTGCCTCCACGACTAATTCAACGCCAGACAGAGAAGACAAATCGGCACTCACCCACTCGCCGACAGGTGCCCGAGTGCGGGATACGGCTAGCAAACGGCGGGACTTGGGCGCGAAATGTTCGGCAACTGCCAGCCCAATTCCGCGACTGCCTCCAGCGACAACAACAGTATTGAACATTTTTTGGCTTCCTAAATCTTTAATCTTTCATCATTCCTATTTCTAAGGCGACATTTCCCGAGAGGATGGGCCGTCTTGAATTTTGGCGAGTGCTGCTTTAATTTGGGGAGTGACCAGGAAGTTTTGGGTAGCTGCGATCAAGCGATCGCCCCAGAGATTTTCTTTGAGATATTCTACGGTAGCATAGCGTTTGTCCAGCTTCAGAGCTGCTTCTCCCATCGCTAAGCCTTTTTCTTTGTCGCCTTTGCCGTAGAGTGCTACTGCTAGAGCTAGCATTGATTCTGCTGCTTTGTCATCGAGGGCGATCGCCTGTTCCCACCGTTTGATAGCGCCATCGATATCTCCCATTTCGTATTTGACCAATCCGATATTGTTGATAGCGGGCCAGAGGTTTTTTTCTAAAGCAAAGGCTTTTTCGTACTGGGCGATCGCCTGATCGAACCGCTTCAGCTTGTAAAAACTGTTACCCAGATCAAATAAGGCGCCCGGAGTGTCTGGTTTTAGTTTCAATCCTGCTTGCAAGTATTCGACTGCTTTCTGGTAGTTCGCTTTCCGAAAATGAGCTTCTCCCAAGACAAATTTAATAGAGGCATTTTCTGGCGACAGAGATTGAGCTTGCCCCAAAGCTTCAATGCCTTTGTCAAACTGCTCGACTTGAAGGTACAAACTGCCTAGCAAAGTCCAAGTTTGAGCATTCTTAGGGGCTAATTGTGTAGCAAGTTCCGCTCTGGGGACGGCCAGTTCGTACTGCTGGAGTCTGGCTAGCTGGACCGCTTCTTCTGCAAGGCTCACGGCTGTTTGTTCGAGTTGGGCAGAGTCGATTTGCAGCGTGTAAGGCAGGAGTGCCTGTGCGACAGCAGGCTTGGGCATTGTCCACAAACCGAGTGCGAGCACCAAAGATATTAAAGGAATGCGATTAGGCACTGTACAGCCCCAGAAAAAAATATAAGGGTTTCTCGATCGCCTATAATAACCCATATTTTTGAGTTTTGATATTGCTTCCTGACTCGCAACGCTTCGCCGTTTTCTGTTAAATAGTTCAAAAATTCTGTTTGCACTCAGGAATAAGAGTTTTTCTTCACTCCTTTATAGAGGACTTCACTCCTCACTACAAACGGGTAAATTCTTGATTTTCAGCAACTTGAATGAGTTAATAAAGTCTGTTGAATTTTGTCTAATAATTCTCCTGCAGACAAGGAAGAAGGCAAAATTTTTGCAGATACTTCTTGCAGCAGAAAGTCGATCGCCTCCGATTCCGAATTTACAGCAGACCGATAATCCCAGACTAAAATTGGTCGTTTAACTGCCATTTGCCGGAGGTTCGATAGCGCCTGCAACATAGCGGGGGATTCAGAGGGAGCATCTCCCAAACACAGCAAAACTAAGTCAACGCTTTGATATTGCAACTGCTGCAAAACTTCTTTCCAGCAGGGAGCCATCGACCCTCGCAATCCTGCCGTTTGGATGTACTGAATCAAAGCTTGAAAGTTGGGAGTAGAAAACTGGGAATTGGGCAGGGGCATCTCGGCATTTGTCGGTCGATCGCGATTTTCCAATTCTGCCGTCGGGTTCCCCCCAGCAGTGCGGTGCAAATCGGGTAAAGTCGAAATGTCAGCAAATAAAATGCTGGGCTTCCAACTCATGCCAGCAGCGACTTGAATCACTTGCCACAATGCACTAGCCACCAACCCGGTACCTGAATTTTCACTGTCCTCGGGACCGATGCTAGCCAAACAGGGAAATACCGACAATCCTTTGACTTGATTTGCCAGTTGCGTAGTTGTGGGGTCTAAAGTCACCAAGGGAAGAGAACCCAAATTTCGAGACCGACTTAACTGTTCGATAAAAGCTAAGGGGTTTTGCAGTTGACTTGTACCGTCCAAGACGATCGCGTCTGGCCGCCAAATTCGGGCCACTAGTTCTGCTTGGCCGAGGTCGTCTGCTTCTAAAACCCGGCAGTAGTTGGGGTTGAGCAGTAAAGCGGAACCTTGAGAGGAACTGTTTTGCGGGCTGAGCCACAACACAGTTAAAGAACTCCTTACTTTGGCGGTACTGGCATTACTGTGGCCAATCAAGTCTACCAGCAGCCGCCGCAAAGCTGGTTCTTCTACCGGCAAGCTCAAGAAGCCTTCGGCTCGGTTGACACTGGCCCGTTCTTTTTCCCCTCTGGTGGCCGTGACGATCGCCGGAATCGATCGGGTATCTGGATCGCTCTTGAGCAGCGTCAGTACGTCCCAACCGGACAGCAGCGGCAGCAGCGGGTTGAGGAAAATCGCTTCTGGACTGAACCTGCGGGCTTTTTCCAGCGCTTCGGTGCCGGAACGGGCGACTATTACTTGGTAGCCCAAACCCGAGAGGACGTTGGTTAAATCTTCGATATATTTGGGAACAGCTTCGACTATTAATACTAAACGAGAGCGAGAATTGGCGATCGGAGTCTGATATGGGGGTTTTAATAATTCTGATTCCGCGGAGGTCGGTGCTGGGAATTCTTCGCTGCTGTTTCCCGGAGGATTTGGCGGCAGTAGCAGGGTAAATTGAGAGCCTTGGTTTTCTGAGGAAATAAACGAAACGTCTCCACCGTGGAGCCTAGCTAGGCGTTGAGTCAGTACCAGTCCCAGCCCTGTTCCTTGAAAACGCCTGGTTAGGGGGCTTTCTAACTGTTGGAATTTCTGAAATATCAGGTGCTGTTTGTCGGCCGGGATGCCGATGCCAGTGTCCCAAACTGTGAATGCGATCCAGCCTTCCCAAACATTTACTTTCAATCCGATTTTGCCACCCGCTTCGGTGAATTTTAGGGCGTTGGAAAGGAGGTTGACGAGCATTTGCCGCAGTCGCAGTCCGTCGGCAATTAATTCGCTCACTCCCGGTTCTATTTCGAGTGTAAATTCGATTTGGGCGGAGGTTTCTGCGTTTGCTACGCCATCGGTTTTGCTCTGGCCCGGAGGGTTTTTTTCTTCTTGGTGTTGGAGTTGTTTTGCTTGTTCAAAGGCTCTTTTGCAGGTTGCTGCTATTTCGACTGGTTCGGGAATTAGTTCTAGCTGCCCGGTTTCCATCCGGGTCAAGTCTAAAATGTCGTTAACTATTGTCATCAAATGCCGCCCGCTTTTATGGATTAGTTTGGCGTAGCGTGTTTGGCGGTCGTTGAGTTCTCCGATCAATTTATCTTTCAGGAGGCTGGACAAACCGAGGACGGCAGTAAGCGGGGTTTTTAGTTCGTGGCTGATGCAGGATAAAAATTCGTCTTTGAGTCGGTTGAGGTGGATTAAATCTGCATTTTTCGCTGCTAGTTCTTTGGCGACTAAATGTTCTTCGGTGACATCTTGTCCCATTACTAAAATTAGCTTGTCTGAGAGCGGCTGTTTGACAAATTGCCAGATTCGTTCTTGACCTTTTTGTACGGGGCAATCGCAAATGTAGGTGTCTGGTTTGCCGGCCATCGGACACCAAGCTGGAGCGGTTAAGGTGGAGGGGGAGGCGGCAGCGTACAGGGGGAGCGGGCAACTCGTGGCTGCGGTTGAATCGCGATCGCCCGAGCTACTTGCTCCTACTAGGCTCATGCACTCTTGGGTGAAGGGTTCTAGCTGCACGCTCTGGTATTCAGTTGTTAAATGGCTTGGTTTGTGGGGCGAGTGTTTGCGCAAATTTGCTGCTGGTTCGGGAACTGGTTCCGGGCCTGCTCCCAGGAAAATCCGCCACGCTGCGTTTTGGCTGACTATTTGTGCGGTGGGGGTTTGCAATCTCAGGGGCAGGGGCAGTTTTTCTAGGAGTTGGACTAGGGAGTTCAGGTTTTCTGAGGGTTTCAATCCTGCTTCTAGAAAGCGCACTTGAGCGTCTAGGGCGGTGGCGATGGCGGAGGAAACGGGCATTAATTCGATTTCTTTGACTGCTGCTGGCTTGGCACTCAGGCTGCTGTTAAGTGCAGCGAATTGCAGCAAGCTCAGGCTGTCTAGCATTCCTAAAAATTTACCGCTGGCATCTGTCAGGGCGATCGGGATGTTTGAGGAGCGGCCGGCGGTTTGGGGGTTTTGTCGGGCTGGGGTGTTCAGTTCCTCTGTTTGCAGGTACTGCCAGAATTCGCTGACGCTCAGAGCCGCAGGTAATGCCCTGACTGGTTCGATCGCGATCGCGCTTTCTAACAAAGGTTGCTGCCCGTCGTTTGTGCCATCGGCAGCGCGGGCCCAAAGGCTGCGGAGGTAAACTAATCCCAGCGGCTGTAGCTGTTCGTTAACTACGGCGACTCGATCGCAGTTGCTGGAGCTGAAAATTGACCGCAGCGATTCTAGCGCCGCCGTTTGGAGGCACAGCGGCACTGGCTCGATAAAATTTTTGAGACTGGGGCTGGTGGTTGGCATAACAAACCTGAGAGTCTGCTATCTATAGCAGTAATATTTTTGATATTCAAGGTAGCTGCGGCTTTCTGTATCTTAATTGTTTTATATCAGTTCGCTATTAGGTCGGGGATCGGCACCGAGACCTCGGACTTCGATGCCTGTACCTGATTTGAGGCGACTAGCAATTATTTTAAGGCTTAAGCTTAATTCCAGAAATCTAGCTCAGGGTGCTTGACACAAAAACAAACGAGTACACTTTCATTATTCATGTGCTGCAAGCAGATCCCTTATTTTGCTGTTAAGATTGGTTAAAATAAATGTTGAGATGATTGTTACAATGTTAAGTTTTTTTAAAAGGAGATATCAACTCTGAGCGATCCAGCACTTTCGGGCAACTTAGGTGGTGCACCTACTGCTTTAGTTCCCCAACTGTCTATCGGTATTTTTATCCGCTCTGAGGAAATCGCAGCCTCTGCGATCGAGCTTTTGAGGAGCGAACGCTATGCTTTAACGCACATTAAGTCGGCAGTGGAGTTTTTGGGGTTCCTTAAGCACAATTATCACCTTGATTGTTTGGTTTTTGAGGTGGATCGGGATCTGCAATCGCTTCTGGGCAAGCTGCAAGAACGATCGATCTTTTTGCCGGCGGTGATTTTTTCACCCCAGCCAGGGTTGGAAGGAAGGCCCGAAGCACCCTATTCAGATGGTTTTGAGGCGGCAGCCAGTACCGCCAACAAAAGTCAAGAGGAAAGCTGTACTTTTTTTTATCACCCTGCTGAGGTGCAACTGGCAATCGCTCGAGCGAGCGAAATAGCTTCAAGTATCGATCGGGCGATCGCCCAATTTCTGAAACTTTCAACTCCGGTTCCTGTCAATTACCCATCCGCAACGGTCGATGCGACGGTCCAATTAACGGCTCAAAGTTTGCTAAGCCGACAGCAGCGGCGGCTGGCGGAAAAATTACGCGAGCGATTAGGATACTTAGGTGTCTATTATAAAAGAAATTCACAGATTTTTTTGCGAAATCTGTCAGCACCCGAGAAGCAAAAGTTTTTGGAGCAACTCAAGTCAAGTTATCGCGACATCCTTTTGAATTATTTTTCTCAAGATGCGGCGGTCAACAATCAAATAGATGAATTTGTGAATTTGGCTTTTTTTGCTGACGTTCCCGTCACTCAAATTGTAGAAATTCACATGGAATTGATGGACGAGTTTGCTAAACAGCTAAAATTAGAAGGGCGCAACGAGGAAATATTGCTCGATTACCGCTTGACTCTGATTGACGCCCTCGCTCATATGTGCGAGATGTACAGGCGATCGATTCCGAAAGAGGCATCTCAAAGTAAAAGGTAAAAGGGAGGCGGCACAATTTAAGCAAGAAGAAAGTAGAAGATAGAATTTAACAAAGGAGAAAGGAGAAGACAAACCGGCGCGCGATCGCGAGGCGGAAATTATTATAAAATAACAAAGAACAGCGGATTTAAGACAAATAACAATTATAACTAACATCTGACAACTAATACTCAACATTTAAAAAAGTTTATGAGTTCTCTCAAGAAAACCTACGTTCTGAAGCTGTACGTTGCGGGGAATACTCCCAACTCCGTGCGAGCTTTGAAAACCCTCAAGGACATTTTAGAACAAGAATTTCAAGGAGTCTACGCGCTGAAAGTCATAGACGTTCTCAAAAATCCTCAGCTAGCAGAAGAGGACAAAATATTGGCAACCCCAACACTGTCGAAAATCCTGCCGCCGCCGGTGCGAAAAATTATTGGCGATTTGTCCGATCGCGAGAAAGTTCTGATAGGATTAGATTTGCTCTATGAAGAACTGCGCGAAGAAAACCTGCATTCATAAGATAATCAGGTGAGAGTCAGTCGATTTTAGATTTGAGACGAGGGCGTGAGACGTTCGGCTCGCGCTCTGTCGAGCCGTCGAGTCGCGCGATCGTCGAAGGATTTGAGATTTTAGATTTACTCCACAGATGAATCTGGGACCTTGAACAAGAGTCTAAAATTTTGATCTCTCCACGACAGGAGTACGTGGCACGGTATCTGTTTTTGGGCGGGGTCATTAGTCAGCAGTCGGCAGTCATTAGTTATTGAGCAAGAGTCAAAACTAAAAGCTGGGTACAAAGACTCATGATCGGCGGTTAATGACTGACAACTAAATAATACGGAGAGTTGACAAAAATCGACATGAATGAAATTAGTCAAACGGTTCAACGAGAAGGATTGCTAACGGGAGGAGTTGAAAAAATCCGCACCATGATTGAGGGTTTCGATGACATCAGTCACGGCGGAATGCCACTCGGCAGAACCACCCTAGTCAGCGGCACGTCAGGAACGGGAAAAACTTTATTTGCCGTACAATTTCTCTATAACGGAATTACCCATTTTGACGAAGCTGGAGTGTTCGTAACTTTTGAAGAGTCTCCCACAGATATTATTAAAAATGCTTGCAGCTTCGGTTGGGATCTGGCACAGTTAATCGATGAAGGCAAGCTATTTATTTTGGACGCTTCCCCCGATCCGGAAGGTCAAGATATCGTAGGAAATTTTGATTTATCAGCCTTAATTGAGCGAATTCAGTACGCCATTCGCAAGTACAAAGCCAAGCGGGTTTCCATAGATTCGGTAACAGCCGTATTTCAGCAGTACGACGCTGCATCGGTGGTACGACGAGAAATTTTTCGTTTAGTTGCGCGCCTCAAACAAGTAGGAGCAACTACAGTTATGACTACGGAACGGGTGGAAGAATACGGCCCTGTGGCACGGTTTGGGGTGGAAGAGTTTGTGTCGGATAATGTAGTGATTGTTCGCAACGTTTTGGAAGGAGAACGCCGCCGCCGCACCATAGAAATTTTGAAGTTGCGGGGTACAACTCACATGAAGGGCGAATATCCTTTTACTATGACTAATGACGGAATTAATATTTTCCCATTGGGAGCGATGCGATTAACTCAAAAGTCTTCTAACGTGCGGGTTTCTTCCGGCGATAAAACTCTCGACGAGATGTGCGGTGGCGGTTTCTTCAAAGACTCAATTATTTTGGCTACGGGTGCAACGGGAACCGGCAAAACGCTCTTGGTGAGCAAATTCTTGCAGAATGCTTGTATGAACGGCAATCGGGCGCTGCTTTTTGCCTATGAAGAGTCGCGAGCTCAGTTGTTCCGCAATGCTTATTCTTGGGGCATTGATTTTGAGGAAATGGAAGAGAAAGGACTGCTGAAGCTGCTGTGTACTTACCCGGAATCAGCCGGTTTGGAAGACCACTTGCAAACTATTAAATCAGAAATTGCTGATTTCAAACCTTCTCGAATTGCTATAGACTCCCTGTCGGCCTTAGCTAGGGGTGTCAGCAATAATGCTTTCAGGCAATTTGTGATCGGAGTGACAGGTTTTGCGAAGCAGGAAGAAATAACAGGCTTTTTCACGAACACAAGCGACCAGTTTATGGGTTCTCATTCGATAACAGACTCCCATATTTCTACGATTACTGACACGATTATCATGCTGCAGTATGTAGAGATTCGAGGAGAAATGTCGCGGGCAATTAATGTGTTTAAGATGCGCGGTTCGTGGCACGATAAAGGAATTCGGGAATACACGATTACTGAAAGAGGGCCGCAAATTAAAGATTCGTTCCGTGGTTACGAACGGATTATCAGCGGTTCTCCTACTCGCATTACGATTAATGAAAAGAGTGAGCTATCGCGGATTCTCCAGGGTGTGCAAGGTCAAGACGAGGAGGATATTTGAGAGTTAGCAGTGATTCTTCATTAAAAGTAGGTTGGGTTTTGCCGCTCAACCAAAATTATTCATTTTTTTGCATGAAATAACACGGAGTTTTTCCGAGCCAGTGATTTTGTTACAAGCGAATTTCAAAGGTGGTACCCGCCACGTGATAAATCCGTGGAATCAATCCCAAATCGAAAATCCTCAAGAAAGAGCATTTATCAGTGGGGTCAATCGAAAATCTCAAATCTAAAATCTCAAATCGATTGACCGTTATAGCGGTTATTAAGGAGGTGAGGTACAATCTTATCAATCCCCAATGCCCAAGCGTACCTAATTAAACACAGAAGTGGTATACCAGATGGAAAAAGCTCCGATTGATTTGTGCTGGATATTTCCAGAGGCACTGGCAATGGCGCTACTTTCTAAGGCTCAGAGCGATCGGGTAGATCCGGTACGGATTCTACAAACTTTGCTGCCAGTTATAGGTACAGTTTTGGGCAGCCGAATTGGGATTGAACTCAAGAAAGGCTACTCAGTTGAGGATTCCCATATTGAATATCCGATTTTCTTCACGGCCGACATCTGCCACCCCAGTACCGGCAGCGGGACGCGAGGGATTTTGCTTAAGCCGTTGCAGGAAATGCATAATGCCGATCGCGAGCGGGTGGCAGAGGCTTTTATTCAGCTTGAGCGGTTAAAAGAAGCTTGGAAAACTCTCGGAAAACAGGAAAAAGCTAAAAAGTTTGATTCCGACGAAAACCCCAGGAATTACGAAGCTAAGTATTGCAAACCTAAGAAGTGGTTGTTCGATGAAGCCACCGGTCAAGCTCTAACTAAAAGAATTTCGGAACAAGAACCAAAACAGGGCTGCCTGCTGGTGCAAAATCAACTTGCGGGAGTCTTCGATTCGCTCGATCGGTTTACCAGGGGGAAAGGCGGGAAAAAGCAATTCTTACTAAAAGCTTGGAATAAACCGCTGGGGGGAAGTGTTGAGCGAGTGGACTCTAAAAACGCCTCCTACTCTTTCAAGAATCAGACTTTGAGTTTGACTGGGAAAATCCAGCCCGCCGTGGCTAAGAGAATTTTTAATGTCGCCAGTTACCCCGAGGGGATGTTGAGTCGCTTCCTTCCGGCGATCGCATCCATCCCCCACAATTTCGCGGAAATGTCAACGGTCAAGGTGAATGTCTACGGTCCGCTCAAAAATTTGATTGAGGGCTTGCAGCGGCGGCCAGAAACCTTGCTCGTACTCCCCCCTCCCAGCTCGGATATCTTCTGGAATCACAGGGAAGATTTGCGCCGGGGACAAGATTCAAATTTTGATAGTAATCCTGCTTACTCCTATTTTTTAGAGAAGCAAATCAGTTACACCGCTCGATTTGCAGTGGTGATTCACTGCCTGGAAAATATGGAGGCAACCACACTGCCAACAGAAGTCAGCGCCGAAACCATGAATAAGGCTATTCGGCTCTCGCATTTTTATTGCAGTCAGTTTTTACTGCTGCAATCAAAATCCGGGCGTTGCTGATTTACGGTGTGAAAGGCTAAATATGCCACTCATAGAAACCAGTATCCACAAAGCTTCTGGATTTTCAACTTATTTTTTTCATACCCTGATTAAGCACCGCCTCATTTATATACCATGATTTGAACCCTATGCGACCTGCCTTCGTCAGCGGTGACCGCCCCATCATACCTAAATTCAGCAACGCCACAAAATCATTATTTACACATCATTACCAGATTGGCATCTCCCTATATCCACAAGCTGGAATGATTGTCGATACCTTGCTCAAAAAGGCAGATATTGCCCTATATCGTGTTAAGGGTTCGGGGCGCAATACCTATAGTTTTTACACAGCAACAATACCTTCGCCAGAATCCAATACCCAGGCGATCGAAAATCCCTTGAATTGTGCTGGGAAGGCGAATGCTTGCTGTATTATCAGCCTCAGCTCGATTTGCAAACAGGTAGCCTTGCGGCTGTTGAAGTTCTCCCAGGATGGCATTCTCCTGAACTAGGTTGGATTCCTCCCGATCGATTTATTTCCATCGCCTTTATAAACTGGATTGATTTGGTCCCAAGAGCGAAGGGATTTTAGAGCAAGCTTGTTGGCAAGATCAGCAGTGGTTAGGAGGAGTAATTCTTCCTAATATCGCGGTGAATCGGTCGGCATATCAACTCCCCCAACCGACTTTAATCGCTAAGATCGATCGCATTCTTGAGCGCACCGAGATGAGGCAGAAATATCTATGGCTAGAGATTACCAAAACGGCAATGATGCTTAATTTTAACATGACCTACAATATTTTGAGCCAATTATCGGAGCGTGGTATTGGGATTTCTGTCGAGGATTTTGGGACTGCCTATGCTGCTTTTAACTACCTGAAAACTTGGACGCTGAAGTCGCTCAAAATCGCTCGCTTATTTGTGCGCGATTTAGCCAGGGATCCGAGCGATCGCTGAATTGGCAAGGCCCTAGCTGCAATGGCACCTGGCTTAAATCAGGGCACAATTGCCCAAGGAATTGAAACCCCAGCGCAATGGCAATAGTTACAAGGGATCGGCTGTGAAATCTGGCAGGGTTAGATGTTTAGCAAGCCTGTCAGTGCTGAGGTTGCCACTCAATTAATCCGACATCCTCAATTGTTGTCTACCACTATTTGGGATGAGCAATCCTTATAAAAGCGCCCAAAAGTCTTATAATCAATTTAATGCTCGTGTCCCTCAAATGACTCACAAAATTATACTGAGGAATAATATAAAAGTGTTTGGACAAGGCACCCAGACCATAATGTTTGCTCATGGATTTGGGTGCGATCAAAATATGTGGCGTTTCGTAACACCGGCCTTCGAGAAAAACTACAAAATCATCCTATTTGATTTTGTAGGTTGTGGCAAGTCAGATATTAGTGCCTACAGTTCTAAACGGTACAGCGACCTCAATGGCTATGTTCAAGATGTCCTCGATATCTGTGAAGAATTGGCGTTGACTGATGTAATTTTTGTCGGTCATTCTGTCAGCAGTACGATCGGCATTCTGGCCTCAATTCAAGCTCCTAATTACTGGGACCGCTTGATACTCATAGGACCTTCACCCTGCTACATCAATGATTTACCAAATTATTACGGAGGGTTTGAGCGCAAAGATATTGAGGAGCTCCTCGATATCATGGAGAAAAATTACATTGGTTGGGCAAGCTTTATGGCGCCAATGGTGATGCAGAATCAGGATCGTCCGGAGTTAAGTGATGAGCTTGAGGCAAGTTTTTGCTCCACCGATCCGGTGATAGCAAGTCGCTTTGCCGAGGTGACTTTTTACTCGGACAATCGCAGTGATTTACCCAAGGTGTCAGTACCTTCACTGATATTGCAATGTGCTGATGACGCGATCGCTCCCACCGAGGTAGGGTATTACCTCCACCGCCACCTGCCTAAAAGTACGCTAGGGCTGATGAAAGCTACGGGACATTGCCCGCACATGAGTCATCCACAAGAGACGATCGAGATGATGATGAAGTATTTGAGTGCACCTCATACTACCTGAATTGTATAGCAAACATGACCTACCAGATAGACGACCTACTCAACACGTCACCCTGTGGATTCCTCTCGTTTGCTGACGATGGTACGATCGTAATGGTCAACGCCACATTACTGCAATTACTCGGACACGAAACCGATGAACTGCGGGAACAGAAAATAGAATCGATTCTGCCCATCGGCAGCCGGATTTTCTTTCAAACCCATTTCTTCCCCCTGTTGAAGCTCCACGGTAAAGTAGAGGAAATTTACTTATCATTAAGGTCAAAGCAGGGTATTGATATACCCATGCTGATCAACGCTGTGCGTCGGGAGAAGGGAGGAAACTTCGTCACTGATTGCATCTTGATCTGTATCCGCCAGCGTATCCTCTACGAAGGTGAAATTATTAAAGCAAAAAAAGCAGCAGAGGCAGCTATTCTCGCCCAACAGCAAGCGGAAATCGCTCTGCGGCAACAGTACGACAAAGCGATATTACTTCAAGAAATTACTCACCACATCCGTCAATCTCTTGATTTGTCTACAATTTTTGAGATGGCTTCCCGGGAGATTCGCCTGTTTCTTGATGCCGAGCGCGTCGGCATATTTAAGTTCTATCCTGACAGTAATTTTGAATATGGTGAGTTTGTTTCAGAATCCGTAGGCGAAGGATGTGAATTGGTAAGTATAAATCAATTTAACGAGTATTATTGTGGTGAGAAATACCCGGAACCATCTCAAGAAAATAGAATGCAGGTAGTAGAAGGTATCAATAAGATTGACCTTCAACACTGTTGCCGCGCTCTTTGGAAACAATTTCCGGTTCTGGCTAATTTAGTGGCGCCGTTGCTTAATGGACAAGATTTGTGGGGGTTGTTATGTATTCATCAATGTTCGGCTCCTCGGCAATGGGAGGAATGTGAAATTGACCTTGTTAAACAGATCGCTAATCAGTTAGCGGTCGCCATTAAACAAGCGGATATTTTTCATAAGTTGCAGAAGGAATTGGTAGAAAGGCAGCAGGCCCAAGCGCGACTGAGAGTAATTAATGAACAACTGGCACTCTCTAACGAAGAACTAGCCCGGGCTACTCACCTCTTAGAACAAGTGGTTAATATTGATGGGTTGACTCAAATTGCTAATCGCCGCTGTTTTAATGACCGCTTAGAGCATGAATGGCAGCGGCTATACCGGGAAAAAAAACCGATTTCTCTTTTGTTGTTTGATGTGGATTATTTCAAACGTTATAATGATTGCTACGGTCATCAAATGGGGGATGATTGTCTGTTCAAACTTGCTCAGACTGTGCAAGAGGTGGTGTACCGTCCGGCGGATTTGGTGGCGCGTTACGGCGGGGAAGAATTTGCCATTATTTTGCCTAATACCGATCTGGAAGGAGCGAGTTCGGTGGCACAACGGATTCACGCTGCTATTCAAGCTTTAAATATTCCTCACAAAACCTCTGATGTGAGCGATGTAGTTACTATTAGTATGGGTATCGCCAACTTGATTCCGATTTTGGAACTATCATCGGCTGACTTGATTGCGATCGCAGATCGTGGACTCTACCGTGCCAAGCAACAGGGGCGCAATCAGTCCCGGATCTGCGACTACAGCACCAATTCGATTTTTGACAGTGACGCTTAAATCACAATAATTGAGACCGAGGACAAAAACCTGTCCCCGGTCTCTCAAAATCACTCATTTGTTGAAACACTCAGCGCCCGATCGAACCTGCGGTGATTCTTGACACTTCATCAAAATCCGCTACCGAAATAGTCTGATGTTTTCGACCTATCCATAAGCGAGTCGTGGCAGTTCCCTACCCCAACGGGCGCGCAATTATAACACAAAGCAGTTGTTTTATGACGGGGTTTTAACCCTATTTTTTGATAAATTTAAATGAGCACGGAGGGAGTCGAAGCCTCGCTCTTGAATTACGATTTTCCGTCGTTCTAGCCATTTTTTGCACCCACTCTGAAAGTCCTGTTTTTGATTTGAGCGAACACTGAGCGACTTGCTGTAGGCTGAGTGCATCAGTCAAACTCAGCACTGTCAGAGTAGGGAGCGAAAGATGAGCGAAAAATCAAATCCTGTCACGGTAAGTACCACCGCAGACTACCTTGTTGGCTACGAGCGGATTCTAGACTACTTCCAACAAGCACAGAAAGAATGTCCCAAGGGCGTAGGGCTAAAAAGAGACAGGAAAGCTAGCGGTGGTTACATAACGCTGCAATTCAAGTTAGGTGACAAGCGGGTCAACAGAACCTGTGGGTGCTACCTGACAATGCAAGGTATCACTGATGCCCTGAGGAAAGCTCATCTAGTTGCTAGCGCGTTACAATCATTCTCTAGCGAGAGCCGATTTTTAGCCTGGTATGATGATGTTATTTTGGATAAAAACGTCATCAAAAATGATTTGATGACGTTTGGTGAGGCGATAGCAAAAGTAGAAAAAGAATACTGGGAAGGACGCACTAAACGCCGTCAACAACGTGACAGGAATAATGCTAGCCATCAAAGCTCCTGGGGGTGTGTTTACGGACAATATTTTAAACTGTTGCCCAAGGAGGCGATTATAAACTCAGTAGATGTTTTGTCAGTCATTCACATTAAGAAGCCAGGAACTAAATGCTTTAAGAACTGCTTGTGCGCCATGAAAAAACTAGCTGAGACTATTGGCGATACTGAGTTGTTGTGTAGACTTAAAGAAATTGACGGTACGCAAACAGAATTTCGGGAAGACCTTCAAACCTTGTCAGTCGATGATTTTCTCAAGCTTCGTATTCAGGTTCTCAGTGTCTCAGATGATAAGCGATACCATCTGGAATCACGCAAACGGTGGCTGTGGGTATTCTCAATGCAGATGGTGTACGGCTTTCGGGTTCACGAGGTGTTTGCTGTTCAGAACATTGACAAACCTTTTAAAACAAAGGATGGCGTTATTATCCCAGCACTGATTGAGCCAAACAACATAAAGATGATTGCTGTAGTTGGTGATAAGACCTTACTCGACACGACAACCAAAACGGGCTACCGACTGTGTGTGCCGATGCTTCCCCCTACTCATCCTGACTTGATAGAGTGCCTAGAAATTAAGTCAGGTAAGTTGCCTGAGATTGGAACACTATCAAGTAACCCGAAAACAATTGCTGGACTGTATAGCGACCGCGCCCAAAATATTTTAAGAAGATGGAATAAAGGTTTTACCCAAACCCACGCTTTACGCCATCTCGCTAATCTCAGTGGTCAAATGGCTGGAATGTCTCAGGAAACAAGAGCTAAAAGTTTGGGGCATTCACCACAGATGAATGAAACTGTTTACAAGCGTCGCGCTAACACTGAGACAACTATTGATTTATTAACTCAGTCTACGAAGGAAGCTATTCCTTTGGGTAGTGCAATTGGGGTACTTAAGCAGTTAGGTAGTGATGTGAAAAGTATCAAACTGCTAGCCGCTATTTACGGCATTACACCCCACGAAGTGATGGAGTTACTCGCTGAATAATCTGAAACAAAACTTTGCAGCCACCCCTTGACAAGTGGCTGCAATACTGCGATCGTAAGTAACAAGGAAGATTGAGGCGCGACTGCCCGGTGCGCTAACACCGAACAAGTCACGACTTCCCCAAACGTTGTTGTAGAACGCTTGGAGCGGATTTATTATGCCAAAAAATGACGCGACCCCGGAAGGGCGATCGCAAAAGTTAACGTCTGCGCCGGGGGATATGGTGTCTCTCGATCGCAAAACTTGTCACGAGCTGGGCAAGCTGATAGGACGGAGTATAGACGCACTCCAAACTATTCGCCATTGCGAAATCATCCTCACGTCGCTAGACCATCACCTTTCCGAGCTGGAAGATAGGGACTTGGCAACCAGTCCAGAGGTATCCAAAGCCCTTTTACTTTTGCAGTATTGGCTTGATTTTGTCCCAGAGTCTCAGACCGAAATGGCTGGGTGGTTGCAGAAAGCTTTCCAGACTATCCAAGTAGTTTTAGCCGCCAATGAGTTAGGAGGTGGCAATGAATAAACCTATGATTAGCCACCGCCGAATTGACCAACTCAGGGCAATCGCTTCCGATTGTGGTTTTACGAGTGAAGAGGCAAAGCGGTTCGGCAAGCTTTCAAAAACTGCTACGTGGGAAGCGTTGCTGGAAACCTACGGCATTCCCCCGCAGGTTGTAGACACTGTAGACAAAGTGGACATTCAGCCTCAATCGCTTGACACAGGGAAGAATTCAGCGCCTGGGCTTAGAGTCTTGGGGCTGGATATTTGTAAGTCTTCTGTTGTCGGCTGCTTGCTAATACACCGACCCTCACAGCCCCAAAAGGCTTACAACTCTTTAGAGTTTTGCAACTTGAAAGCTGACGCTAGGGGAATTAAGCATTTGTTGAATTTAGACCCTCACGTGGCAGTTATAAGACCTACCAGGAGCAACCATCAACGGTCTTGGGTAATTCAGCTTGCACGGGCAGGAGTCGAGGTACGACTTGTTGGCAATAAACTTCCGAGCTATTGCAGAAACACTCTCGGTCTTTCCAACAAAGACGACAAGGCGAATGCGCTCGCCCTCGCTTGTTATTACTTCGACTACCAGCACTTACCCCAGCAATTTTTGATGGTGAGAGAGGCTTGGTTTGAAAAGTAGGCAACGTGCTAGACGATTAGAAACGTGAGCCGGGGGGGGGAGGCGGGTTTATGGCCCGCCCCCCCCCGGCCGCGCCCTTGCCAGTTCACCGGGTTGAGTAATACCCGGTATAACCAAAAAGTAGTGATGAATAAAAGCTGCATTAGGGTCAAGAGATGGCAAAGAAGCAACAAGCAGCGGATATCAGAGTTGTTGGCAGTAAATCCCAGATTTCTGATTTACTGGCTTCATTCACGGCTAAGGGGTTTACTTGGCAATCGAATGAGCATTTTTATCCGAGGATAGGGCAGCCCGACTTTTTCTCGTACTACTTGGAAAATTTGGAGTGTGTGCCGCAATACGAGGGTGAGTACAAACGCTTAGTCGAGGAGTAGCTGAATCGTTGTAAAAGCGTTCACTGAGGGAGTGGCTGTAGCGCCTGTTGCTAGCGTTACTCCCCGGGGAAACCTAATAGGTTCCGGGAAAGTTAGCAAACGTACTATCAGAGGGAGTTCATCTATAAGAGATTCTGCGGAGCCTTAGGGGTCGGTAAAATCTTTCGAGCTGAAGCCCTCGCACAGCAAAGATTTAAGCGCATGGTGTACTTAAGCCCAACCCTAGGGTTGGTTTTTAATACAAGCACTTGGGTATTATGCGCAACCCTAGGGTTGATTCGTAGCACTTTGCATCAAGACCAAACACACTCAATTAGATGGAACTACTTTTTACACCTAAATCAAAACCTATGACAAAGCGTTCTGCTGCAACGGTTTGTCGCGGATGCCATTCACTCAAATACTTACAGAGCAAGAAGTTGAGGCGTTAAATGTTAAAGTCAATAGTCAGACATTTACGCAGGCGATCGCCGCTCTTATGCGAGCGAGGGGGGAGCAACCTATTGCTACTGCGGTTGAAGATGTCGGAGGGAAGAGAATTAATTTCGAGTAGGCAGTGCAGTAGTGGGAGGCAACGTGTTGTATCAGCCTTTACATCCGCAATAGAGGGGCGGTTCCAACCTGTTTGCCCTACATTTGTCGAATATTTGTAAACACCAAAAAACCGCTGCCAGCTATTGGAACCAGATGTCAGCGGTCTTTGGCACACACTCACCAGGCGGTGAGCCGTAATCTCGTGGATATATCATACCCAGAAGAATCGAATTTTTCCAATAAAAATCTAAAATCTTTTTCCGCGAAACACTTGTCTGAGTGGATAGAAGGCTCAGCCGTATCTGAAGCGACCGCACGTCTCAACATCGAATCGCTAACAGCCAAAGAACTCAACGAGCGCATCCGTCCAAAGGAACCCATTAAAACGGGGGGCTGGTGGTGCCGTGGCGTTAACTGGCGGACAGGTGCATTTATGGGTACATGGTACGGGCAAGGCAAGCCAGACAAAGCACATCACCCCGAAGGCTCCAAAGAACGCAAGTACCTCACAGGTAGCGGCATGGAACCCGACGCAATCTTCTTAGCAATGCCTGACAAAAATTATTGGGCAAAGGTTCATAGTGACAAGTCAATCCCTCGCCACTGGACAGAGGGTGTTAAGAAGGCAGGCGCAGGCTTAAGTCTTGGCTTAGCTGTCATAGCCTTGACTGGTGTGTGGAACTGGGGGAAAGACAAGAATCTGGCGAAGTTCGTAGAGGAATGGGCGCAGCCCGGAACTGTTCATTACATAGATTTTGACTCAGACTATGCCGCTAACCCCTCTTGCTGTGCCGCCATCATAAAGTTTGCCAACCTTCTAATCAAGAACGGTTGCACCGTCCACATCACTTGCTGGGATGTCAAATTTAAAGGGATGGATGATTTCATCGTGGGCAAAGGTGGGGATGCTTTCTTGCAAGCTGTCGCAGAAGCTCCAACATTTACTGAATGGGAGAAGTGGCAGAAAAAAAATGGCAAGGAAGCTAACACTTCAAAACCTAATATTTTTACATCCTCACGCCCGCGCACGTATGAGAATGTAGTATCTTTGTCATCTTTTAGTAGTGAAGATGACTACATCCCAAGCAGCGCAGCAGTTGCAGAACAAAACTTTGTTTTAAAGGCTGAGGAGGCTCTTTATTCAGAGGGCCACTGGGCGTCTATTGCTGGTCAGCTTTACCAGTTCATTGGTAGCTACTATGAGCTGCGGCCAGAAGTTGTAGAGAAGCGGCGCATCCGTGACTACTTGAGCAACTACTCGGAGATGGTGCGGGGTGTCCCTCGCAAAAAGTACGCGAACTCTGCAAGCATTAACCAGGTTTATGAATGGGTAATTGCAGGGTTTGCAGTAGACCCGAACACTATCAACCCTGAGGGTTTGAATTGTTCAAACGGGGTTGTCAAGGTCAATCCTGACGGTACTCACAAGCTTTTGCAACACGACCCTAAAAATATCTACACCTATGTAGGTTGCAAGTATGAACCCAGCATTGATGCGACAGATTGCGATCGCCTTTTGGAATGCTTGGAGCCATTGCAGCGTGAGATATTTTTGCGGACGGCTGCAGCTGCTCTCAATCTAAAATTGGTGCGCTCAAAGCTGACGGGGCGCGGGGTAAAAGGTTTGCTCTGCCACGGGGAAGGGTCGAACGGTAAAGACACCTTGCGCGCTGTGCTCGCAGCAGTTTATGGAAATGGGATGACAGGTAAGTCGCTGTCGGATTTCAAATCCTACGACACCGGCCGCAAGTTTACTCTGGCAGGGATTGAGGGGAGCCTTTGTAATTGGGCTTCAGAGAATACTGCAAAAGTAGACCTCGACGGCATCCAAAGCCTTAAGCAGTTCATCACGGGCGACCCTATCGACATCGAGCGGAAGGGTAAAGACAGCTACGAATATAAGCCGACCGCTATCTTTTTTGCCAACTGCAACAAGCTCCCATCCATCACCGGGGGAAATGCCGCGATTGACGACCGATACGGCATCCTAAGATTTGACAAAACCTACGTCCGAAATGCAATCGCTGCCGAGGGGCAATTAGAAGCCGACCCGCGCTTTAAGGATGATGAAAAATTCATTCTTGAGCAAATTGCGCCGGCGATGCTTAACAAGTTGCTGGAGCGCCTGCCCTTGCTGCTTGCCGAGGGTATCGACTACCAGGCAACTAAGGAGGCAATGCAGAAAGCCCAGGAGGAAAGTCGCCATCTTTGGCAGTTTGCTCGCGAGGTCGGTTTGGAGGTTCAATCTGATGGTCGCGTTTGGGTTCCCGATCTATGGGAGATCCTGTTGGACTGGTATGAAGGCATGGGAATTGTAGACAGAGAGCCTGATGGCAAAGGGAAAGAGAAGCTGATTTGGCAAGAACTTTCCAATAAATATGATGCTCCTGTGAAGTCTATCAACCAGTTGTCATCAAGGCTTAGTGAGATTTTTCCTAAAGTTCAAGTGTGTAAATATTTGGGGCGAGACGAAATGGAGCGAAGAGGACAAAGATATTTGCTTGGAGTTGGATTTGTGCAAGGTTCCGCGACAACTGCGAAAACGTCGGTTCCATCGGTTCCAGTAGACACAGCAAGGGATACGGCGGTTCCAAGGAACCGACGAAACCCTTACACAGAGCAGTGGAACCGATGGAACCGACGATTCTCCACTTCTGTTGGAGTTACTCAATATGATCGATAAACTTCCCCTTTCTGACAAGCAAAAACTGACAAAGATATTGACGGGTGTCCCGTGCTCCGACCCGCTCAAAGCATTTCGAGTCGGCGATAAGGTGGCTGGCAACAATCCAGAGGATGCTAGCTACAACTGGCACGGCCGTATCGTTGAAATACACACGAGCATAAGTTGCAAAGTTGACTGGCAAGAGCGAGAAGGATACAAGGGTGGCCGAGTAATCTCAATGCTCTTCTGTAACCTGCGGAAAATCTAGTTAACGACTGGCTCAGTATCACTTACTGTAGCCTGTTGTCTATTTCTCAGTGAGAAATTTTGCCAGTTCTGAAATTTCACCGGCGCGCTGCCATTCAGCTTCACCCCGCCTAACTTTTGTGCGAGCTGTGATTTTTTGAATCTCCCAGAGTTGCAACGCGGTATACGGCCCTTCGGCTTTACCCGATCGGAACACGTACCAGTCAGCAACTTCGGGGGGTGCTGGTCTCACAGGTCGCATCCTAGTTGCTCCAGCATCGGCGCTCAGTTGGTTGAGCTCTTGTTCTATTGGATTTGGAGCGGGTAAGTTTGTGGCAGCAGGCGATCGCCTTTCTTGCTTGGCCGCCCGTCGCTGACGCGCCCAAAGATCGTATTGATAGAGGTAAGCGGTGGCAACAGGCAAACAGTAGAGGGCAATTCTTAATTTCCACATTGAAGATTCTCGATCAGAAGGCGCGGCAATAATAAGTGCACCAATGAACAGCGAGAAGAAGAAGCCGAAGAACAGAACCACGAAAGCATTTAATCCTTCTCTCCAGTGTCGCCAAGTTCCCGAGCACCGCTTGCTGGTAAGCCATTTATGGATGCGATCGTAGTTCGGGACTTGACTCGGTAAACGTGTGATAGCTACTTCGATCGTTGCGGCAGTCAGGTAGTGAAGGAATGTGAACACGAATGGCTGCACTAGCCAGGCAACCGTCAGCAAGATGAAAAAATCACCAGTGTTACTAACTTCTGAGATGCCACTGATTACAAAAAAGCCGAAGCTCCTGGAAAGAACGAAACCCCTTAACCATGAGATAGGATAAGGAAACCACGCGGGCCATGATGGAATTTTCATGAGCTGGCAATTTTGATAGGGATAACAAGATTGTCTCAAGCTTTAGTCTCCGTGGTTTATTCAACCTTCCAGGTCAGTACCTGGGAGGTTGAATCGTTTTTAGCTTTTATGAAGACAATGTTTCGCTTACCAGCGCCGTACCAAAAAAAACACAAGGGGGGCTGAGTAATCTCAATTCTCTTTTGTGACCTGCGGAAAATTTAGCCGCTGTCTGACAATTGACGACTCAATCCCATCCCCCTGAATAGGGGGATTTTCGTGTCTACAAGTTTTGTAGACAATGTGTTGACAGTGTTGACAGCCGTCTGTTATTGTAGACAAATAATGTATACAGGTGTCTACAATGAGTCAAAGTCAAGTGGTATCGTTCAGGGCTTCCGGTCACTTCCTGAACTGGATAGAAGCTCAGAGGCTAGAGGGTGAGTCGGTGAGTCAAGCTGCGCAACGCATTCTCAAGGAACTTTCATGCACGTCTACAATGCTGTCTACAATATCTACACCTGGTGACACTAACGTCGTGTCTACAGTGTCTACGAATTTGTCTACACGAAACAATAACAGCGTCGTGTCTACAGAATTGTCTACAAGTATGGTAGAAGCTGTAGACAAGGCTGTAGCCGATCGCCTTGACCCCGTGATGGAACGGATGGCCGCCATTGAGGAACGGCTGGGAAAATTGAGTGCCTGAGTGATGGCAACGATGAATCACTCAGGCAGGAATTGAAAGTGGCCAACAAGCAACTTACAGAATGGGATGCAGAACTTAATCAGTTACACGAGCGCAACGGTGACTTGGGGCTGAAGGTTCAAATGTTGGAGCAAGAGCTTAAGGAAGTGCGGCGCTCACGGGAAGCAAGTAAAAACTCAGCTCCGACCGTCGCAGAATTTCCAGAACCGGCCGACTTGCTCAACCAGTTGAAAGCGCGGCGCAAAAAGTCCGGGGCAAACTTGGCAGATATGGACGTGGTTTTGGAGATACTTGGAACAGACAGGAGCGAAATTTGAGCGGAAAATAGGACTATCGGTAATATGATTAACCTGAAACCCTTACTCCACAAAAGACATAGAAAATGAGCACGGAGGGATTTGAACCCCCGACCCTCAGGACCGGAACCTGATGCTCTATCCACTGAGCTACGTGCCCTCGACTTTTTTGAGTATAACACGTCTTGCGGAAAATGGCGAGTGCCGATCGCAAATTGCCTAACCTGCCTCCAAACCGCTTGACCCATGCGGGTTCAACTCGCCCGCGCGATCGTGTATCAGGCAGTTCTCGAAGCTAGAGACTGCAAATTCTACCTAAATTGTCAAAATAATACAACAATCGGTCAAATAATAGGCTTTAATATAGCAAAGATTAGGTTCACATTCGATCGGAGTTTAGCATCTACCGTCGGTAATATAGCCTGCAGCAATTCTCTCTGGTTAGTCGGCAGTAAATGGTGTTGCTGTTAAGACAGGTTATGGAAGGACGATTCTAGACTAAGTTCACCAAACCTCTCAATCTTATGGTTTCTAAAATTTTAGACCAATTACCGCTGCGAACTGTTCTCATAGTTCCATTTATACTGCAAATCGTAGGAGCCGTGGGACTCGTAGGATATCTGTCTTTTAGGAACGGACAAAAAGCAGTTAATAACCTTGCCAGTCAGTTAATGAGCGAGGTGAGTTTGCGTGTCGAGCAAAACCTGCAAGCTTACGTGACAACTCCCCATCAAATCAATCAAAGCAAGCTGGATGCTGTCTTGCTCGGGTTGTTAAAGATGGAAAACTTATCAGCTTGGGAAAAATATCTTTGGCGGCAAGTACAATTATATCCCTATATCAATTTTACCTCCGTTGGCAACAAGTATGGAGACTATCGAACCGGAGAAAAACTGTCAAATGGCTCTCTAAGGATTAATGTGTCAGGCAAATCTACTGGTTTTGATTTTTATTCTTACAATACTAATGATACAGGCGATCGGGCTAGCGTAGCCACAGTTGTCAAAAACTTTGACATCCGCAAACATCCTTCGTACCAAAATGCGGCTAATGTGGGCAAACCAACTTGGAGTTCCGTTTATATTTCGTTTCTAGAACCGACATTAATACTCAGCGCCCTCCAACCCGTATACAAGAATAATCAGCTAGAAGGAGTATTAATTTCTGCCTTGCGTCTAGACCATATTGGGAGATTTTTAAACACTCTCAAAATTGGGAAATCCGGGCAAGCATTTATTGTCGAAAAGAATGGTACGTTACTGGCAACTTCAACTGGCGAACAACCATTCCGTACCAAAGATAATAAAAAAGAACTGTTCAAAGCAGAAGAGAGTGTTGACCCCTGGACTAAAGCTACAGTTAGATATGTAGCAGCTCGTTTTGGGGAATTAAAGGAAATTAAAACTTCCTATCTCTTAAATTTTGAAATAGACGGCAAGCGACAATTTGTAAAAGTTCTACCATTCCAAGACGGCAAAGGTTTAGACTGGCTGATTGTCGTAGTTGTGCCCGAAGCAGATTTCACCAAAGAAATTGAGGCTAATACCCGCACAGCGGTTTTGCTTTGTTTTGCAGCTTTAGGACTAGCGGTGGCGATCGGCATTCTGACTTCTCGCTGGGTAACAAATCCTATTTTGCGCTTAAATACAGCAGCCAAGAATATTGCTAAAGGTGAATGGGACAAAACAGTAGAAATCGAACGCTCCGACGAATTGGGGGAATTAGCCAAGTCATTTAACAGCATGGCTCAACAACTGCAACAATCTTTTGAAACTTTAGAACACCGAGTGCAAGAGCGGACGGCAGAATTGGCTGTAGCTAAAGACAAAGCGGAAGTAGCGAATCAAGCTAAAAGCGCCTTTCTTGCTAACATGAGCCACGAATTGCGATCGCCTCTCAATGCAATTCTCGGCTTTTCCCAACTGATGACTCGCAGCCAAACCCTATCGCCAGAACATCAAGAAAATATTAGCATAATTAGCAGCAGCGGAGAACACCTGCTCACCCTAATTAATAACGTGCTCGATTTATCTAAAATTGAATCTGGGCGCACCACCCTCAATCCCAAAAAATTCGACCTCTATCGCCTGCTAAACGACTTGGAAGATATGTTTCAGCTCAAAGCAGATGACAAGCAATTGCAGTTAATTTTTTACCGCAGTCCCGACGTGCCACAATACGTTGAAAGTGACGAGTTAAAGTTGCGGCAAATCTTAATTAATTTGCTCAATAACGCTCTTAAGTTTACCGATGAGGGCGGTGTATCGGTCAGAGTTAGCAAGCAGCCATCAGGCAGGAATCACGATGGAGCAGGAGAAATAGTTTATCGGTGCGAAAAAATAATAAGTAAAGAAGTTCCCGCCAGTAATAATCTGGAAATATCCCAATTAAGCCCATCTAAAAACGCGAATTTTGCCACCCAAAATGACGAGGCAGATTCTGCCTATTCCTTCTTCCTGCATTTTGAAGTCGAAGATACTGGTCCGGGTATTGCTACCCATGAATTAAACAATCTTTTTGAAGCTTTCGTGCAAACCCAAACCGGAAGAGATTCGCAAGAAGGTACAGGCTTGGGATTGCCAATCAGCCGCAAATTTGTGGAATTAATGGGTGGCGAAATGAGCGTCTGTTCTGCTGTTGGCAAGGGAACTAATTTTAAGTTTGACATTCAAGTGATCGCGGTCGAGGAGGCTGATATTGAGAGCCCGAAACCGACCCGCCATGTTATTGCCCTGGAACCCAACCAACCCACCTATAGAATTTTGATAGTAGACGACAAACCGCTAAATCGCCAACTGCTAATTAAACTTCTCAATCCTCTGGGTTTTGAACTGAAAGAAGCTACTAACGGTCAAGAAGCTATTGAGATTTGGGACAGTTGGGAACCGCATTTAATTTGGATGGATATGAGGATGCCCGTGATGGACGGCTACGAAGCAACGCAATATATTAAAAGCACTATTAAAGGTCAAGCTACTGCAATTATTGCACTGACTGCGAGCGTTTTGGAGGAAGAACGGGCAGTTATATTGTCGGCGGGCTGCGATGATTTTATGCGGAAACCTTTCCGGGAAGCAGATATTTTCGATGCTATGCACAAACATATCGGAGTGCGCTATATTTATGAAGATCGGGGTCAAGCTAATTTATTGGCAATCAAAGAGGGCGATCGCGCAATGACTGCGGCTGATTTCGTGAAATTGCCTAATTCGCTGGTAGCTGATTTAAAGCTGGCCATACTGAATGCAGATATGGATTTAATTGATAGCTCGATCGAGGAAATTCGATTAAAGGATGCATTAACCGCCAATGCGATCGCGAATTGTATAGAAAATTTCGAGTACGAGAAAGTTTTAAAGTTAATCTCTCAAGCAATATCACATGAATAACGACCTTCCTATCACCGATCGCGGTAATATTTTAGTAGTTGACGACACCCCAGCTAATTTGAGGCTGTTAGCCGGAATTTTGAATGGCAAGGGCTATAAAGTCCGCCCCGTACCTAGCGGGGAGTTAGCGCTTTCGGCGGCAAAAGGTATGCCTCCCGATTTGATTTTACTGGATATTATGATGCCCGAAATGAATGGGTACGAAGTTTGCGAAAAAATAAAAGCTGATGAACGCACTCGCAACATTCCGGTAATTTTTATTAGCGCGATTAATGACGTACTAGATAAGGTCAAAGCCTTTGCTGTGGGCGGGGTAGATTATATTACCAAACCATTTCAGATGGAAGAAGTTCTAGTTAGAGTAGAAACCCATTTAGCCATGTGCCAGTTGCAAAAAAAGCTGCAACAGAAAAACGATGAACTGACCGTCACTTTAGACCAACTGCAAGCAACTCAGAATCAATTAGTGCAATCGGAAAAAATGGCGGCTTTAGGGCAACTAATTGCGGGCATTGCTCACGAAATTAATACGCCACTGGGGGCGATTCGATCGTCTATTGGAAATATTACAAGGTTTTTGGATAACAATCTCGAAAGTTTGCCAGTTTTTTTTAAAGAACTGTCAACCGAACGCCAGCAGGATTTCGTGAGTTTGATGTACAGTTCCAGCCAACAAACTTACTCTTTATCTACGCGAGAAAAACGGGGATTGAAAAAAGGCGTAAAGCAGCAACTAGAGTCGGAAGGGATTGAAAATGCTGACAGCCTAGCTAGCATTTTAGTCAATATCGGATTGCTGGGAAATCTGCAAGAATTCTTGCCGTTGCTCAAAGACCCTGACAGCGAAAATATTATAAAAACAGCCTACGAATTTGCTAGCATTCACAGAAGCGCCCGAACCATCGCTACCGCTACTGAACGGGCTGCAAAAGTCGTATTTGCCCTCAAGAATTATGCACGTTACGATGTAAATGGGGAAAAAATACAGGTGAATATTAGCGACGGAATTGAAACTGTATTAACTCTTTATCAGAACCAGATCAAACAGGGTGTGGAAGTCGTCAGAAACTATCAAGCTCAATTGCCTGCGGTACTGTGTTATCCGGACGAACTAAATCAAGTTTGGACAAATTTAATTCACAATTCCTTACAAGCGATGGACAATCAAGGAACTTTAATAATTGAGACTCTACAGCAAGATACCAGCGTTATGGTAAAAATTAATGACAGCGGTAAGGGGATTCCACCGGAGATTTTGCCTAAAATTTTTGAGCCGTTTTTTACTACCAAACCAGCAGGAGAAGGCAGCGGGTTGGGATTGGATATTGTCAAAAAAATAATTGAAAAACATCAGGGTAAAATTGATGTGGAGTCGGTTCCCGGTCAAACTGTATTTACAGTATCTTTGCCGATTAATTTAACAGAGTAGGTAAAGCGCCCCAGAGTGAAGTCTGGGGCTAATAATTTGCAGTCTATCCGCGCGGAATGTAGAATTGGGAAAACGGTGTGTTTACCAATCGGGGTTCACCCCCCCAAACTAAACGAGGAAACTAGCGATGTCTAAATCAGCCATTTTGTGTGTTGACGATGAAGTAGGGGTGTTGGAAAGTCTGGAAATTGAACTGCAACAGGCATTTAACGGTAAATATCTTTGCGAATTTGCTGAAAGTGCTGTCGAAGCCCTAGAGATTATTGAAGAGCTATGTGAAGCTGAGGTTAAGATTCTAGTGATTGTCTCTGATTGGTTGATGCCCGGAATGAAAGGAGATGAGTTGCTGATTAAAATTCATCATAAATACCCGCACATTGTGACAGTGATGCTGACGGGACAAGCCGACAATGAAGCAATCGAACGAACAAAATTTGAAGCAAATCTTCATGCTTACATACAAAAACCTTGGGAAAATCAACAATTAATTAAAGCGATCAAGTCGGGTCTAGCAAATTTATGAAAAAACCAGTCATTATTTGTGTGGATGATGAGCAGACTATACTGGATAGTCTGGAAATAGACTTGCTAAAAGCCTTTGAAGATAAATATTTAATTGAAACAGCCCAAAGCGGCGAAGAAGCTTTAGAGTTGCTGTCAGAACTTTTAGCAGAACAGTATGAAGTTCCTTTGGTTATTTCAGATCATATCATGCCTAATATGAAAGGAGACGAGCTATTAAGGAGCGTTCATGCTATCTCGCCGAACACTCTCAAGATTATGCTGACGGGGCAGGCTGACTTGGAGGCGGTAGTTAATGCTATTAACTATGCTAAATTGTACCGATACATACCTAAACCTTGGCAATGTGATGACTTAAAATTAACTGCTACTGAGGCAATATACAGATATTTTCAAGATCAAAAATTAGCTGAAAAACAAATTGAACTTCAAGAGATGAATCAGGAGTTGACCAAATTAAATCGCAAGCAAGCGATGCTGATTGCCAAACTCCACGAAAATGAAAGTCGGTTGACGCAATACCTGGAAGCTATGCCCTTAGGCGTGTGCGTGCTTGATGCGAACGGTCAATCTTTTTACGCAAATCAGAAGGCGCGGGAGGTATTTGGCAAAGGTACTGTGCCACATATTAATTCGGAGCAGAAAGCAGCAATTTATCAATTCTATAAAACCGGAACTAATCAGAGATGCCCCGTGGAAGACTTGCCAATTATGCAGGCGCTGAGGGGCGAAAGTGTCCGGACTGAGGGTGTAGAAATTCGGACGGGCGACAAGATTATTCCGGTGGAGAGTTGGGCAACTCCTATTTATGATTCTCTCGGGGATATTTCCTACGGAATTATTGCTTTTACTGATATTACGGAACGAAAGCAAGCTGAAGCAGCGCTTGTCCAAGCTGAAGAGAAGTATCGCCGAATATTTGAAAATGCTCTTGAAGGTATTTTTCAGACTGCAACTGACGGAAAGTTGATTAGTGCTAATCCTGCTCTCGCTCAAATCTACGGCTATGATTCCCCTGAAGAATTGATCGCAAGTGTTAATGATATGGAGCGGCCATTATACGTGGAACCTAACCGCCGTCAAGAGTTTTTCCGGCTGATGGAAAAGTACGGTACTCTGTCTGAGTTTGAGTCGGAAGTTTACCGCCGAGATGGCAGTATTATCTGGATTTCTGAGGACGCGCGCACTGTTTTTGATGCTAGCGGTGAAGTGCTTTACTATCAGGGTTTTGCTGAGGATATTACTTTGCGAAGAGTGGTAGATGTGGAACGGCTCAAGTTTACGAATGATTTAGAAAAAGCTTTGGTAGCTCAAGAAAATTTAAATGAAGCGCTGTTAGAAAGCGAAAATAGGCTGACTCAATTGCTGGAAGCGGTGCCGGTGGGTATATTTGTCGTAGATGGTATGGGGAAACCTTGCTACATAAATTCTTGGGCTCAGAAAATATTGGGTAAAAGCTTGGTTTCTGATGTTGTTCCTGGCAATTTGTCGGAAGTTTATCAAACTTACTGCGCCGGAAGCAATGAGCTGTATCCGATCGATCTCCAACCGATTATGCGGGCGTTGCGGGGAGAAGTGGTGCGGGTTGACGATGCCGAAATCCACCGCCCGGACAAGATTGTGCCGATCGAGGTTTGGGCGACTCCAATCTACGACGAACGGAAAAACGTAGTTTACGCGATCGCGGCTTTTCAAGACATCACACAGCGTCAAGAGGTAGAAACCGAGCGCCGCCAATTCACAAACGAGTTGCAAAAAGCTTTAGCAGCGGAAGAAAAATTAACAGATGCTTACGGGCGGTTTGTGCCGCACGAATTTCTCCACTTTCTCGGATATGAAAGTATTCTGGAAGTAAAATTAGGCGATCAGGTACAGAAAGAAATGTCGGTGCTGTTTTCAGATATTCGCGATTTCACTTCTCTTTCTGAAACGATGACTCCTGCAGAAAATTTTCAATTTATTAATGCTTATTTGTCGCGGATGGAACCGGCAATTATTCAAAATTTTGGTTTTATTGATAAATACATTGGCGATGCGATTATGGCGCTGTTTGATGGCAGTGCGGACGATGCTGTGAAAGCGGGAATTGCTATGCTAGAAGAGCTTAACGAGTATAATATTAGTCGCAATCGACCCGATTGTCCGCCGCTACAAATTGGCATTGGAATCAATACGGGTTCTTTGATGTTAGGCACGGTTGGCGGCCAAAGTCGGATGGACAGCACGGTGATTAGCGATGCGGTAAACTTAGCCTCCCGCGTGGAAGATTTGACGAAAGAGTATGGAGTTTCGATGTTAATTACTCAGCATACTTTTATTGAGTTGAACGATCTTTATGATTTGAGGCTGATCGATCAGGTAACAGTTAAAGGCAAATCGCTAATGGTAACAGTTTATGAAGTATTTGCGGCCGATCCGCCAGAGTTACGACAGAAAAAGTTAGAGACCAAGACACTCTTTGAGCAAGCTTTGGTACTCTACAATAGTGACAGGTGTGTCGAAGCTACAAGATTGTTTTCGGGGTGCTTGCAAATCAACCCTAGGGATAACGTAGCTCAAATTTATATGCAGCGGTGTCTCAAACGGGTTATCCCTCCTGCATAATACCATTTGAGATTTGAGATTTGAGATTTGGGAATAACTTATTCCATAAGGGTTGGGAGTTTGCCTACAGTTGCATTTTTTTTTGAAACAGGTCTAATCATTGTTTAGACAGGCAGGGAAACGCAAACTATTGTTTGTTGCTGCGGCAAACTTTCTATTTTAAATTTTCCTCCATGCAATTCTGCAAGGCGTTGAACAATAGCCAGACCCAATCCCAAACCTGCTTGTTGGTAAAGTTTGCGATCGAACTGCCTATAAGCTTCTAGCTGTGAAATCTGATCGGCAGTCATGCCGCGACCTTGGTCTTTTACAGACAGAATAAAAGTCTGATTTTCCACCAAAGTGCTTAAGAAAACTGGCGTTCCTTCTAAAGAAAATTTGAAGGCGTTGTCCAATAGTTCTTCAACAATTTTTGCGAGTCTCACAGAATCAATAGCTACCGACGAATCCTGCAAGTTTAATTGTAAATCGTCTGATCTATTCGCGTGTTTCGCTTGCTGCAGCGCTTTTTGAGTCAGCAAAGATTTTACGCAGCTAAATTCGCTATTGCGCATCTCCTTTAGGAGTTCGGGATTTGTGGCTGCTATCTCCAGTTCTGCATACAGCAAAAAGTTCTGAATCAGCCTGTACAAGCGATGACCGGAAGTTTGAATTTGACCGATCATCTCTAAGATATCTGATTCCTTTAAGACGTGATATTCTGACAGTATTAGCTCGGAAAAACCCATAATGGCATTCAAAGGAGTCCGCAATTCGTGGGGGAGCGACATACTAATGTTGGTGCGCAATTCGTCTAGCGTTTGTTGAGATTTCCTGCTAATTGTTTTCTGTTTTTCAAGCCGAATAGCAATTGCTTTTAGCAGTTCTTGCGGCGTACAAGGCTTAGTAATGTAATCGTCTGCTCCCAGTTCCATGCCCGTGCGAATGTCACTTTTATCGGCTTTGGCTGTGAGGAAAATAAATGGAATTGTGGCAGTTATGGGTTCGGAGCGCAAGGCTTTGAGGACGCCGTGACCGTCTACTTCCGGCATCATCATGTCGCACAAAATTAAATCCGGGATTTGTTCGATCGCCAGTTTGATGCCGACTTTACCGTTAATCGCTCCAATTCCTTCAAAATTCTCGGCTTCCAGCAAGTCTAAAATATTTTCTCTAATCGCTTCTTCGTCTTCAATTACCAAAATCTTTGCCACCGTTATTGCTCCTTTTAATTAGTAGTTTGTTGGGAAAAAACTGCCTTTACACACTTGACAATTTTGTTTATTTATGAACTGGATTTAGCTTTGAGCTGCGGATGTTTTTAGTTTATATAGCCACCGCCAAGACGCTGAGAACGTTATTAATGACTTTTTCCCCATGCGGTCGATTACTTCTTCCTTCTCTCGTGACGATAACTAAAGCCTTCTTCTTGCTTATTCCTGACCTCCCTTATATCCGTTACATCCTCTGAAAGCGAATCCGTTGCCGAAGTTCCTTCTTGCTTCTGCCTTCTTCTCTAATTCAGTTGTTATATGCTAGCGCAAATCAAAGGCAAGGTAATAGTGAAAGTTGTGCCTTTTCCTTCTTGACTGTCGATCGCGAGTTTGCCGCCGTGAAGCTCCACAGCCCTTTTCACAATTGCTAAACCGAGGCCTGTTCCCGAAATTGTACCGACATTTGTAGCTCGGTAAAAAGTTTCTAATATCCGCTCTCGATCGGCTTGAGGAATCCCGATACCCCGGTCTTGAACTTGGAAAACAGCTTCTTTGTTTTGACAGTTGAGGTGCAAGGAAACTGTACTGGCAACGGGAGAATATTTGAGGGCATTGGAGAGGACGTTTCCCAACATTTGCTGCAGGAGTTTTTCATCCATTTGAGCGTAGCAGTTGCCGCCTTCATGTTGAAAAATGATCGGGTGTTGGTTGCTGTCGTTGAGCTGCTGCTCTTCTACCAGTTGACGGCAAAATTTTTCGAGGTTTAAGGGAACCGGTTGAAACTGCAAGGTATTTGCTTCTATTTTGCCAATTACGAGGATATCTTCTAATAACTCTGTCATCCGTTTAATGGCTAATTGAATCCGCACAAAATGAGTAGATTTTTTATCTTCTGACCACTGAGAACTGTAATCTTGCAGCAATCCAGCCGAAAATTGGATCGTTGTCAAGGGGGTGCGGAACTCGTGGGAAACCATTGTGACAAATTTAGCTCGCAGTTCTGAAAGTTCCTTTTCTCGTGCGAGTGATTTGAGAATTTCGGCTGTCGCGAGTTTGCGATCGCTAATGTCACGGGCTTCAGCAATCAGCAGCAAAACTTGTCCAGTCTCATTTTTAACAGGTTTCAGTGAGAAATCAACTGTCACAAGTTGGCCGCTTTTGGCTAACAAGTCGATTTCGCTGCGGAAAAACTCACCGCGACTTGATGAGGCGATCGCGCATTGCAATTGTTCGCAAACCTGTAGCGACTGAGCCCAAATCGCCATTTCCCAAATCGGCCGGCCGACAATATCCTCCAATCGCATTCCTGTAAACTCGAGGGCTGTCTCGTTCACTTCCAGCACGATTCCTTCGGGAGTCAGCAGCTTTGTTAGCTGAAACGAAGAGTCAAAAATCGCCCGAAAACGCCGTTCGCTTTCCCGCAGCATTTGAAATGTTTGAGATCGTTCGATCGCGTAGCGGATCGTCCGCACTAATAATTGAGTAGTAATTTGACCTTTAACAATGTAATCTTGAGCTCCCAAGCGAACTGATTCAAGTGCGATCGCCTCATCATCCAAGCCCGTCATTACCACCATTGCCGTATCCGGGGCAACTTCTCGCAGGCGAGTTAGGGTTTCCAAACCGCGGCTGTCCGGCAAAGAAAGGTCGAGCAAAACTACATCAAAGGGTTGTTTGCACAATTGTGCGATCGCCTCATGCAGGAACTCAACCGACACCAGTTCCCACTGGACGCCCACAGATACTTCTAACAGTTCTGCAAGCAAATCAGCATCAGCAGGATTGTCTTCTACTAACAGAATCTTAATCCACATAGCTTAGACGTTTTTGACTGTAAAATTTTTACTCTACCAATCTCAGGTTAAACTTTTTTGCTTTCCCTTGCCATTTTCAACTTGAAAATTATTATTTGGGAACTGTCACCACCACCCGCCACCAATCCTCAATCCATCTCACCAGCTTAGCTACTTGACTAAAATCGACAGGCTTAGCCATGTAGCACCGGGCTAACAGGGCATAAGACTTGAGAATATCTTCATCGGCTGCTGAGGTTGTCATAATTACCACCGGAATCATTTTTTACTTGGGTGCTGAGTTAATTTCTCCCAACTCTTCTCAACTACTTTTTTTAGGCAAATTCAAGTCCAGTAGAATTAAATCGGGAGGGGGTACGTCCACATACAAACCTTCTTGCTTTAAAAAATTCATTGCTGACACCCCATCTTCTCGTATTGTGCAACTTGTTAAAAAAATTCCTTGACGCCAGACTTTCTCAAGCCAAGTCAATCGATTTTAGATTTGAGATTTTAGATTTTAGATTGACCCCACGGGTAAATGCTCTTTCTTGAGGATTTTCGATTTTGGATTTTGGATTGATTCCACGGATAAATCACGTGGCGGGTACCACCTTTGAAATTCGCTTGTCATAGCATTTGAGATTTGAGATTTGAGACGGGGGCGCGAGAGCGAGGCATCGAAGGATTTTAGATAGGGAAATGAGTGATGACTATCCGGGT
Source organism: Microcoleus sp. AR_TQ3_B6 (assembly GCF_036702785.1). Classification (NCBI taxonomy): domain Bacteria; kingdom Bacillati; phylum Cyanobacteriota; class Cyanophyceae; order Oscillatoriales; family Microcoleaceae; genus Microcoleus; species Microcoleus sp. AR_TQ3_B6. Next base: position 46,016 of record NZ_JAUBVJ010000028.1, read on the forward strand.
TGAGCTCGCGGGGCTACAGTTAGATTTTTTTTTAATGGTATCAGCATCGCTGGGCGAATTTTCCACCAGCAGAATGTCAAGACGTTTTAAAAAAATTATATCGTTCATCAGCCAAGTATCTGTTCGTTTAATTTACAGGCAGTTGGACGACTGCCAGCCAGAATTCCTCAATTAACCTGATTACTTTAGTAAATTGTACGAAATCTACAGGCTTGGTAATGTAACAGTTGGCGTGCAGCGAGTAGGACTGAATAATGTCCTCTTGGGCGGCTGAAGTGCTGAGAATCACTACTGGAATTAGTTTTAAACTTTGGTCGCTCTTAATTTCTGTGAGCACTTCTACGCCTGTTTTTTTGGGCAAATTTAAATCAAGCAAAATTAAGTCGGGACGGGGTACCCTGAGATAGGGTTCTTTTCGGCGCAAAAACTTCATTGCTTCGACTCCATCCTCCACAAAATGCAGGTTATTCAATATTTTACCCTGACCTAGAGCTTCTCTTGCCAAATCGGCATCGCTGGGAGAATCCTCAATCAGCAGAATCTCTCTGGGTCTAACAGTGCTTCGATCGCTCATAACCGGCGTATCCTTATTGATTATAAAAAAAATTGAATTTTGAGGCTTCAGGTACTAATTATAGGAATAGTGAAGTAAAAAGTCGCTCCTTTTCCTTCCTGAGATTCCACCCAGATGCGCCCGCCGTGGCGTTCAACAATTCGCTTGCACATTGCCAAACCTATGCCTGTGCCGGAATATTGGCGGCGCGAGTGCAGGCGTTGAAAAATGATGAAAATGCGATCGGCATACTCCGGAGCGATGCCAATGCCGTTATCGCGGACGCTGAACACCCATTCGCTCTCTTGCCTGCAGGCAGCGATATGAATCAAGGGGATATCTTGGCGACAAAATTTGATGCTGTTGGCGATCAAATTTTGGAATAATTGCACCAGTTGAAATTCATCCGCCATTACGGTTGGCATCGCGTCGCAGGTGATGACAGCTTTCTTTTCGGCGATCGCAATTTGCAAATTACACAAACTTTGCTGCACAGCCGCCTTGCAGTCGGCCGGCTCAAACTCCTGACCCCTGGTTCCCAGGCGCGAATACGCCAACAAATCGTTAATTAACTGCTGCATTCTGGTCGCGCCATCGACAATATAATTAATATACTTATCTGCGCGATCGTCCAAATTTCCTTGATAGCGCTGGGCCAGCAATTGAGTGTAACTGGTAATGGCTCGGAGCGGTTCTTGCAAATCGTGGGAAGCCACATAAGCAAATTGTTCTAATTCCTCGTTGGAACGCTTCAAATCTTCTGTAAGTTGCAGCATTTGCTGCTCTGCTTCTTTGCGGGCTGTAATGTTGTAAACCAAGGCGCAACAAGACAGCAGATTACCTTGAGAGTCCATGACTGGACTGGTAGACATATCAGTCCAAATATCTTTGCCGTCTTTGGTTTTGAATTTAAATTCGTGTTGTTCACCAATACCTTGCTTGCGCCGCTGGAAATTATCAATAGCTTGTGGTTTTTGCTGTTCGTCCATAAAATCAAAAATCGACCGCCCGAACATTTCTAATTCACTATAGCCGAGCATTCGCGCCATTGCGTGGTTGACGTAAGTCGTGAGGGCATTGCTGTCAATTACCCAAATACCTTCTTCTGCTAATTCAACTATTTGCCTGTACTTGAATTCGCTTTCAAGCAAAGCTGTTTCAGTTAGTTTGCGCTCGGTGATATCTTTCATAAAACAGTGGTGGCCGTTAAATATCCCTTGTGCGTCGCAAGCTTTTACCATCGTTAATTGCTTGTAAAAAAACGACCCATTTTTCCGCACGCCTCTAGCTTCAATTTCTACTTGGCCAGAAGTTAGCATTTCCTGATAAGCTGAGATCATCATCTCAACATCGCTCGGATGTACGGTGAGCTGCCATTTCATGCCAAGCATTTCTTGCGGTTCGTAACCGCATTTATGAGCGTAAGCTCGGTTAACCTTCACGTAGCGTCCATCACTGTCCAGTCGCGAAATGCCTTCCACCGCATTTTGCAAGGCATTGGTCAGGTCGCGCAGCTCTTTTTCAGCTTGTTTGCGATCGCTAATATCCTGGCCGATACCCAAAAAACCGTTAATATTTCCATTGCTGTCAAATAAGGCAGTCACCGACAGCAGTACCGGAAACCGCGAACCATCTTTGCGAATGTAAGTCCATTCATTTTCGTCAGCGATTTTCCGGCGCGGCAAGGCAACCAAGGCTTCAATTCCCGGCTCTATTTTCACTCCCAATTCTTGAGAAAGAACTTCAGCTCTTTTAGCGACCTCCAGAGGATCGTGAATTATTTCGACCGTGACTTTCCCCACCACTTCTTCTCGCGAATAACCTAAAAGTTGCTCGGCCGCCCGATTAAATGTTTTAATTGTACCGTCGGGGTCTGTAGAAATAATTGTGTAGTTAGCGCTATTAAGAATGGCATTTTGCAGTTGGGTCAATTCCAACAAAGCGATCGCAATTTTTTCGCTGTAGGCTATTTCTTTTTGCAATTTGTGGTTGGAAATTTCAATTTGAGCAGTGCGATCGGCAACTCGATGCTCCAGAGTTTCATTGAGCCGTCGATTTTCCTCTTCTACCTGCTTGCGTTCTGTAATATCAGTAATAGTACACACATAACTTTTAACCTCCCCATTTTCTCCGATTTGACCTACAGCTTGACCGAATACCCAACTGATTTGAGTTTGATTAATGCCTTGAAAGCGGTACTCAGATTTAAACGGCAATTTCTCCGGCGCGAGGCTATACCATTCAGTAAAAACCCGCTCGCGGTCCTCTGGATGAATGCCTTGCAACCACCCTTTGCCCAAAGCTTCATTGCAGGTAATTCCCGAAATTTGACACCAGCGCTCGTTGACATACAAGCAGTCTCCAACAGCATCTGCATAAAATATTCCCACCGGCGAAGCTTCAGTTAAAGTTTGATAGCGAGCTTCCGTTTCTCGGCGTTCAAGGATTTCTTTTTGCAGGATTGAATCTATCATCCCTAATTGAGTTGGACTGAGGAGAGTTAATGCTTGGGGAACTAAAGGAATTAATGCAAAAGCGGTGTAGGCAGAAATCGCGGCGGTAATAATTTTCAGACTGCCAGAAACCCAATAAACAGGATGCCAAAGCGTCCAAACTTCCATTATATGAATAGTGCCGCAGGAGATAATAAAGGCTGCAAACAGCCAAAATATGTTGCGAAAGGGTAAGTCTTTTCGCTGACGCATAAAATAAATTAGCGAGATCGGTATTGAATAGTACGCCATGGCAATGATAGAGTCTGACACTATGTGGAGCGCGAGTAGCTCTCGCTGCCAAAGGTAACAGTAGCCGTGAGGAATATAATTTTCGGTGAATAACAGGTGATTTAAAAAGTTCCAAATCATCATAAATGGAATGGGTAATCAGGAATGGGTAATCGAGAAGTGGTAATGAGTAATTGGTAATTGGTAATTTAACCCAATTACTTATAACCTCTCTCAAATTTTTAAAATATACAGTCTTGGACGCACCGGGGGCTAAAAACTCGGTTTCTGGGTAGATGCCTCGTTGCCAAACCGACTATTGTCCTAGAAACTGGCTTTTCTTCCGTAAGTATTAATATAGCAATTCTCCATGATTCGCTAGCTGTAGCGAGCTCTAGGTTGGGGAGAACGAAGTGAAACCCAATATTCCGATTTGAGATTTGAGATTTTAGCTTTTCCTTCCTTCTTTTTTATCTTGTAGATAACTAAAGCCTTCTCTCCTCGATAACTAAAGCCTCCTTTGATCCATCCGTTACATCCGTTACATCCTCTCGCCTGCGAATCCCTTGCCTCCATTCTTCCTTTTTCTATAAAAAATGGGGCGAGCCAGAAGCCCGCCCCACCAAAAATTATGCTGCTGCTATTAACCCAACAGCGCCTGAGCCTTAGCTACCACATTATCAACGGTGTAGCCAAACTTTTCTAAAGCAACTGGGCCCGGTGCAGAAGCGCCGAATCTGTCGATGCTGATGCTGTCGCCTTCGGAACCCAAATAACGTCCCCAGCCGAAGCTAGAAGCTGCTTCAACTGCCAACCGCTTAGTAACAGCTTTCGGCAGTACAGATTCGCGGTAAGCGGCATCTTGTAAGTCGAACAACTCCCAGCAAGGCATCGAAACTACCCGCACTTTATTGCCTGCGGCGCGCAATTTTTCAGCGGCATCAACGCAGAGGTATGTTTCGCCGCCGGTGCCGATTAAGATGATGTCGGGAGTGCCGCCGTCGTCGGACAAAATGTAAGCGCCTTTGGCTGTTCCTTCGATCGAGCTTCCAGCCAAATTGGGCAAGTTTTGGCGCGACAGAGCCATTAAAGTTGGGCGAGTGCGGCTTTCAACTGCCACTTTGTAAGCGCCGGATGTTTCGTTACCATCTGCTGGGCGCATTACCAACAAATCGGGAATTACTCGCAGCGAAGCGATAGTTTCCACCGGTTGGTGAGTGGGGCCGTCTTCGCCCAAGGCTACGGAGTCGTGAGTCATTACATAAATAACTGCAGCTTCCGAGAGTGCAGAGAGGCGAATTGCTCCCCGCATATAGTCAGCAAATACCAAGAACGTTGCGCAGTAAGGAATTAAACCGCCGTGCAGGACCATACCGTTGGCGATCGCACCCATGCCGTGTTCCCGCACACCAAACCGCAAGTTACGTCCTTCGTACTGACCTTTTTGGAAGTCTTTTTCACCCTTGAGCAAAGTCATGTTAGAAGATGCCAAGTCAGCGGAACCGCCGATCAATTCAGGTAGGACACCTGCCAAAGCATTCAAACATTTTCCAGAATGATTCCGAGTCGAATCTGCCTTATCTTCCGGCTTGTATGTCGGCAAAACTTTATCCCAACCTTCAGGAAGTTTGCCGGCAACGGTGCGCTCATATTCTGCTGCTTCTGCGGGATAGGCTGCTTTATAAGCATCAAAAGCTTTCTGCCATTCTTGCTCAGCTTGAGCACCGCGATCAACTGCTTTGCGGAAGTGTGACAAAGCATCCTCAGGAATCTCAAACGGTGCGTGTTCCCACTTCAAGAAATCGCGAGTTGCTTTCACTTCATCGCTACCCAAAGCAGCACCGTGAGCACTGTAAGAATTGCGCTTGTTTGGAGAACCGTAACCAATGATGGTGCGGACTTTAATCATGGACGGTTTGTCCGTGACTTTTTTGGCTTCTTCAATAGCTTTGTGAACTGCTTCTAGGTTAGTATCTTCGTCTAGAGCGGTATTGTCTACTGTAATGACGTGCCAGTTGTAAGCTTCAAAACGCTTGCCCACATCTTCAGTAAAGGCCAAGCTTGTGTCGCCTTCAATTGAAATGTGATTGTCATCGTACAAGGCAATTAATTTGCCGAGTCCCAGGTGTCCGGCCAAAGAACAAGCTTCGCCAGAAACACCTTCCATTTGGCAGCCGTCACCCAAAATTACATAGGTGTAGTGGTCAACAATTGTGTGGTCGGGCTTGTTATACTTAGCAGCGAGGTGAGCTTCTGCCATTGCCAAACCGACGGCATTAGCAATTCCTTGTCCCAGGGGGCCGGTGGTAACTTCTACGCCTTGGGTCATGAAGTTTTCGGGGTGTCCGGGGGTTCTGGATTCCCACTGGCGAAATTGCTTGATGTCGTCGAGGGTGACGCTATCGTAGCCGGTCAAGTACAGGAGGGCGTACTGCAGCATACAGCCGTGGCCGGCGGAGAGGACGAAGCGATCGCGATTAAACCACTTGGGGTTTTTGGGGTTGAACCGCATGAACCGATCCCACAGCACGAAGGCCATAGGGGCAGCGCCCATCGGCAGTCCCGGGTGTCCTGATTTTGCTTTTTCTACCGCATCGATGGCCAGAAAGCGGATAGAGTTGATGCAGAGTTCTTCGAGTGATTGGGTTGCAACAGCCATAATTCTGGTTTTTATATGTAAGAGAGAGTGTGTGTGGTCGATTCTGACAGAGGTGCGATGAGCCGAGTTCGATCGCTCGCGTCTCTGCTGTTCAGTTTCTGTGGAACTGCCGTGAGGCTGCACTACATATCATCTCACCAGTTGCGATCGACAGACAACTTAATTTTTTAATCTTTCGGCCGCTTTGTGCAGTCGATCGCAAATTGTTATAAGGAATACCCTGAAAACCCCGTGACTTCAGTCCGGGGATGAAAGGGCGTTACAGGATTTATCCTGCCTGCTCTCTTTACCCCAGTCCTGAATCTAAAATCTCATCTTTTCAATTCAAAAAACTTTCGTGAAAAGTTTTGGACACGACGGGACAGTATGGTAAACTGAAACGGTCACGGTTAAACTCCCTTGCCATCGTGAAACGGGACATGAGACACACTTTTAGGCATAAACTGGGGGACAAAGTGCGACGAAAACACTATAAACAGTCGAAACCGAAAATGTAGGTTTCAATCCAGCAAACACAAACTTTTTTACGCTCGAATTGTTAAGTAGGGTAGGGCATACCCGAACTCTAGGGAAATATCCTAGTACGCTTTTGGAGATAGATCCGCTGGGATGTTTCTGAGTTAGGCTCGTCAATTGGTGGTATCCTCACGGTTGAAAGGTTTAAGAATTGCCGCAAGGACAGAACATTTTAAGGTCAGTCGCTGAATTAAGAATCCCCTCGGCTTCAGCCAGGGGAGTGTCAAGATAGAGTTTGGTGTTTCTGACATCTTGCAGCTTTGTCACGAACAGACCTTTCGGGCCTGTTCCACAATGAGTGAATTTTCTTGTGGGGCGGACACGATCGCCTGCCGGGCCGTGCACAATCGCGAGAATAGTGCAAGATGTAAGATATTTGTAATTTTAATCAGGCAATAACTAATGACTCTGAGTGAAGCCGAAGCCCGCAGTAAAAAAGTAGAGGAACTGCGATCGCAAGGCATAGAACCATATCCCAGTGAATCCTACGCGCGATCGCACACAGCCAAGCTTGTTCGCGAAATATTTAGTCAGCCGGGAAAAGAACTCCAAAACGGAGAAAGTGACCCCGAAGAAATTTCCCTGCGATTAGCCGGTCGCATCACTTCCAAGCGAGACAGCGGCAAAATTGGTTTCATCGATTTAAAAGACGCCACAGACAAAATTCAACTCAAAATCGAGAAAGCAATCGTCACCGGCGAAATCGGTTTGAGCTTTGAACAAATTAAAAAATTGCTCGATGTCGGCGATTTTGTCGGCGTCGAAGGTATCGGCTGCCGCACCCCCAGGGGAGAACTTTCTATTTTAGTGAGGGAATTAAAGCTTTTATCAAAAGCTACCATTCAATTTCCCGATGCTTATTACGGAATTAACGACCCCGAAGTTTGCCGCCGTCACCGCGAAATGGATTTGGCAAGCAACCAAGATGCGCTCAACCGTTTTATGCTGCGCAGCCGCATCGTCCAAAGCATCCGTTCCTATCTCTGGCAAGCCGATTTTTACGAAATAGAAACGCCGACACTGCAAGCTATTTATGGCGGTGCTGCTGCTAAGCCATTCATCACTCACCACAATGCTTTGGATGTGGATTTGTATTTGCGAGTGGCTCCAGAACTGTTCTTAAAAAGAGCAATTTGCGGCGGTTTCGAGCGAGTGTTTGAACTGGGTAAAGCATTTAGAAATGAGGGCATTGATAGCACGCACAATCCCGAGTTTACCTCTTTAGAAGTTTACCAAGCTTATGCTGATGTATTCGATATTTTAGGAGTTGTCGAAGATGTGATTTGTTTCGCGGCGGCGGCTGTATTTGGGGATGTCAAGGAAATTGAAAATCAGGGGGAAAGGATTAGTTTAGAACGTAAGTTCGATTACAGCGAAAAGTATCCCGGTTTCAGCGGCAAACACTGGCAAGTGAAAACGATGGTAGAAGCTGTCAGGGACGAGTTCGGATTGGATTTTGACAGTTTGGATCTAGAAAGTGCGATCGAATCCGCAACCAAACTAGAATTGCACCTGTCTAAGTTAGAAAAACAGAGTTTAGGCTACGTGCTGTATGCGGTTTTTGACAAATTAGTTGTTCCCAAACTAATTCAACCTACATTCATCCTCGACTATCCTGTCGAAGTCAGTCCCTTAGCAAAAGGACACCGCAGCAAGCCGGGATTTGTAGAACGTTTCGAGCTGTTTATCAACGGTACAGAATACTCAAACGGATTCTCAGAATTGAACGATCCGAAAGAGCAAAGAAAGCGGTTTGAGGAACAGCTAGCACAGAAAAATGCGGGCGATGATGAAGCGCATCCAATGGATGAAGACTTTATTCAAGCGCTATCTTTGGGAATGCCTAATTGTGCGGGAATGGGCATCGGTGTAGACAGATTGGTGATGCTTTTAACTAATACTCAAAGCATCCGAGATGCGGTGATGTTCCCGACAATGCGACCTGTTAAAGATTCGTAAAATATTTTAGTTCAGTTCACCTCCCCGATTTATTAGAGAAGTCGGGGAACTCGCTATCTGCAGCTAAATATTAATATTTATGACATTTAAAATAATAATTATCGCGGCAGTTCTAATGTTTTTGTTTATTTAACTAACCCACCGATCGCACATGATTTTAAGTGAGTCAGTTACCCTCAAACCTAAATATCAACCTCAAGCATCAGACACCTGTATTGAGGCAGAAATCATCCAGTTTAATCTGTGGAGGCAAATGCAACCCGCAAAGAGATTAGCGTTAGCCTGTGCGGCCACGAGGGGCTGCCGCCAATTAGCCTTGTCGGGAATCAAAAAACGCAACCCTCAATTAGATTCCATCTACCTCAAACAAGAGTTTATCAAAGCAACTTTAGGACAAGAATTTATTGAAATTGCCCAATTACTAGAGACAAAACTTGTAATGCAAGATCCGATCTGGTTAGCAGCTAAAATTGGTAACATCCTAGATACACTGTCAATTCCCTACTATGTTGGCGGTTCAATTGCTAGTTCCGCTCACGGCGAACCCAGATCTACTCAGGATGCAGACATTGCTATCAGCATCCGAAAAGAACAAACTCAGTCCCTCATGCAAGCAATGCAAAGCGAATTCTACATCAGCGATATTGCAGTTGAAGACGCTTTGAGGGGGAGAAGTTCAAGTTTCAACGTCATCCATCTAGAGACAGCCATTAAAGCAGACATTTATTTGATTAAACCCGATCGCGAATACGAACAATCTCAGATCTCGCGCCGACAGCAATTCTACCCAGACGACAGACCAGAATTAACCTTTTATATTTGTAGCCCCGAAGATATAATTTTGCAAAAACTCATTTGGTACAGAATGTCAAGATTTCAGTCAGACAAGCAATGGCGAGATATTCTAGGAGTGATGAAACTTCAGGCAGATTCGTTAGATAGGGTTTACCTGCAACATTGGTCTTCCCAGTTAAATGTCGCTTCAGAAATCAATCGGGCTTTTTCTGAATCAGGATTAAATTAACCAGAACACGCAGATAGCCGACTTCTTAAAGAAGTCGGCTATCTAACAGCCAGGGCGTTTTACGATTAAGTTGACCTACTTAGGATCGCGAATTAAATAACTTACAATTTTAATTATTATTGTGGGATGGGCGTCCCGCCCGTCCCACTTTCAAGAGTGGAAGTTATTTAATTCTCATTCCTTATCACCGGATAAACGAACCGACAACACCGTTAAAATCTTCAGCCAAAGGATTTCCCACAGCCTTAAATTTCCACTCGCCGCTTTCTCGATAAACTTCTCCCATCAACATATTTAATTTTCCTTCATAAGAAGGGTCGTTTGACAAGCGATAGCGAGCTATTTCTTTCCCGGCGGCGTCTACAGCTCTCACAAAAGCATTTTCTACCATGCCAAAATGCTGTTTTCTCTCTTTCCCATTGTAAATATTAACTCCAAAAATTATTTTGTGATATTGTGCTGACAAAGAGCTCAGTTTCACCAATATTTGTTCGTCGTCTCCGTCTCCCGCCCCCGTAAGATTGTCACCTGAGTGAACAACTGCTTTGTCTTTTGACTCCAAATTAGAGTAATAAATTACATCCTCTTTGTAGTTATTTAATTTGCCATTTTCTCCCAGCAGCATAGCGTAGGAATCTAAGTCAAAATTTGCACCGCTGCTGCGACCGAAAATACTTTTTTTAACTTTCGCTACATCCCAGCCCAAAGCCATTGTCAGTCTGGACAAGTCGTATTCGCTTTTGCTGAGAACGATCGATTGTCCTTTTGTCAAGTTGATAGCCATAGTTTTGTGATTTTGTAAGGTTTATAGTGAACGGGACTAAGGCAAAGTGTCACAAGCGCGATCGAGTTTTAGGGTGCGTCAGGCGAAGTTCTAGACTGATTATCGAGAATTTTGGTGTCTGACACACCTTACTAATAGTGCCAGTTGCGTAAATCCTAGTGAAGTAGAATGATTGCCATAAGCTAGCATTTTATTTGGTTGGCTGCAAAAGCTGTTTCTAGGGTAAGAGATTTTTGAGTCGCGCTGATTTTACCCAATGCGGATATTCTGCTGTTAACAAATCGTATAATTCCTCATCTGCAATATGTTCCGGGTCTTCTAAACTGAAGAAATCGGCGTTGTCTAGGTAGCGCGATCCCATTTCGTCAAGCTGTTCTAAAAAGCTAAAATCGCTCGCTACGGCTCTTGCTAACCACCCGCGAGCTCCCTTACTTTTGACATCTTTCTGCGACTTGCCGATTGCCATAAACTGCCAAAATATCGGCTCGCGGGACGACCATTGTAGCTGCTGCTTGCTTTCCCATTCGTCCGCAGTTTCTCCATCAGTTACAAACATGACGTAGACAGGCCGATCGGCTTTAATAGGTGCGTAGCGCCTGCTACCGAGAGCGTCAGGAAAATAGAAGTTTCTAATTTCCTTCATCACTTTACCGTAGTAAGTACCTCCTTCTAAAGGATACTGTTGCAGTATATGGTGGATGAAGTTTGAGAAATTGTCGATCGACATTTCACCGGGATTGTGGGGGTTGACTCCAAACAGAAATATTTCGATGGCTGCGTTGTCATCAAACCGACATCCCAAAGCCAAAATCTTCTCGGCCAAACGCTGAATTTTTCCTGAATGGTACAGGGAAGACATGGAAGCAGAAATATCGAGGCAAAGTGCTACTTGAGCATTGTGATTTGTTAGATTTGCTTTCTTGAGGGAGATATCGGCTTTCTTAGCGAGATTGAAAATGTGCGGCGCTTTCTCCTCAAGCTTTTTGTCTAATGCTATAGCTTTCTGAGTTTTGTGGCTGTGTTCAGGAAGAGGTAAATTAGGCAGTTCTACTGTACGTTTTGCTGGCTTTTCTTGCTGTTTAGTCTCTGAATGATATTTCTCAACAAAACTCTGCAACCCTGCTTTATATCCTTGTCCTACTGCCTGAAATCTCCAAGCTGCATCTTTTTTATACAACCGTCCAAATTCCACTGCTGTTTCTTCAGAAAAAGCTTCTGTTAAATCATACCGCGCTAGTTCGCTGCCGGTTTGGCGATCGTACAATCTGATAAAAGCATTTCTGATTTTGCTGAAATTTTGATGTTTAGCGTGTGCGTCGTGAATCGTGACCACAAAAACCATTTCTTCAACAGCAGCCGTTACTTTTTCTAAGTCTACATAAATTGTCTCGTCATCCCCTTGAGTTTGACCTGTTTGATTATCTCCCGAATGGGCGATCGCTCCGTCCGGCGAATGCGAGTTATTGTAAAATACAAAGTATCTTTCATCGGGGATTTTGCCATCAGAACCTAATGCAAAAACCGAGGCATCGATATCGCAGCTTTGCGGGTTTGAGTCAGATAAACTTAGTTCAGTTGCTACTTCCCAACCCAGGGCGATCGCAACTTTTGTTAAATTAGGAGATGTTTGAGAAAGATTAAATCTTTCTCCCTTCTTTAATTGAATTCCCATCTGGTTTATCACCTCATGAGTCTGGCTTAAAATCGAGGGAAACATTCCTGCTTCCGAATTTCCCCTCGATTTATTTAGCTGAGAGCGATCGCCCTCCGATCAGGCATACTTGTCTACAAAGCTCTGCAAGCCTGAATTATAGCCTTGTCCTACAGCTTGGAACCTCCACTCGCCGTCTTTCTTGTAAAGTCTGCCAAACTCTACCGCAGTTTCCCTAGAAAAATCCTCGTCCAAATCGTACTTAGTTACCTCTGTGTTAGTAGTAGTGTCATAAATCCTGATAAAAGCATTCCGCACTTGACCGAAGTTTTGCCTTCTCGATTCTGCTTCGTGGATTGTTACCACAAACACAATTTCTTGCACCGCCGGATCGACTTTGGTTAAATCGATTGTAACGGTTTCATCATCGCCAAATCCTTCTCCGGTTCTGCTATCTCCCAGATGTATTACAGAATTGTCGGGCGACTCCTTGTTGTTGTAGAAAACAAAGTATTTTTCGCCGGGAATTTTGCCAGTAGCCCCCAACATAAACACGGAAGCATCTAAGTCAAACGCTGCGCCGGTGTCTGTAGCATTGGTATCCCATCCCAAACCAATCCCGGCATTTTTCAGCCCGGGTGCTTCTTTCGATAGATTGATTCTCCCGCCTTTTTCCAAATTGATAGACATTCGCCCTCCTGCGTGCAAAATCTGTAATATTACTGATAACGATTATACAAACTGTCAGAGCAGCTTGACAAATTGCTGATGGTACTCATCTATCGATTTTAGATTTTAGATTTTAGATTTTCGATTTTCGATTGGATAGTTGAAGAATTGACCCCACGGGTGAATCCGGGGGCGTGTACCCTGGATGCTTTTGCTTAAAGTAGCTTGACAAATTGCTGCTCATACTCATCTATCGATTTTAGATTTTCGATTTTAGATTTTAGATTTTAGATTTTCGATTGGATAGTTGAAGAATTGACCCCACGGATAAATCCCGGGGCTTTCTACCCTGAATGCTTGCGGCTACAGCAGCTTGACAAATTGCTGCTGGTACTCATCCTCAGTCATCAGTTCGTGGGTGCTTTCCACTCTGTCTAAAAACACGATTCCATCGATTTTAGATTTTAGATTTTAGATTTTAGATTTTAGATTGGATAATTGAAGAATTGACCCCACGGATAAATCCCGGGGCTTTCTACCCTGAAGGCTTGCGGCTACAGCAGCTTGACAAATTGCTGCTGGTACTCATCCTCAGTCATCAGTTCCTGGGTGCTTTCCACTCTGTCTAAAAACACGATTCCATCTAAATGGTCGTGTTCGTGTTGAAAAATTCGGGCTACAAAGTCTGTCAATTCTTGTCGGTGGAGTTTGCCGTCTCTAGTGGTGTATTCTATCTCGATCGCCCTACTTCTCGGCACCAATCCCCGAATCCCCGGAATGCTCAAACAGCCTTCCCAGTCTTTGACTGTCTCTGTTGATGCAGCGACAATCCGGGGATTAATCATCGCTGTGGGCTCCATGTTGGGTGCTTGGGGATAGCGCAGGTTGGGGCGGGATGCGACGATAAACAGGCGATCGGACTGAGCCGCTTGAGGGGCGGCAATCCCCACTCCGTTTGCCTGCTGTACTGTAAAGATTAAGCTGTCAATCAACTGTTGAATGCGATCGTCCTTAATATTCTCGACAACTTGCGACCGGCGGCGCAGCACGGGATTTCCTAATTGTGAGATTTGTAATATTTCTGGCATAGTTATTGGTTAGTCGTTGTTGGTTAGTCGTTAACTACTGACAAATTATTATTTCCTTCTTCCTTCTTCCTTCTTCTTCCTTCTTCCTTCTTCCTTCTTCCTCCTTCTTCCTTCTTCCTTCTTCCTTCTTCTTCCTTCTTCCTTCTTCCTTCTTCCTCCTTCTTCCTTCTTCCTTCTTCCTTCT
>NZ_JAUBVJ010000028.1:59925-84471 GCF_036702785.1 Microcoleus sp. AR_TQ3_B6
TCCTTCTTCCTTCTTCCTTCTTCCTTCTTATCGAACTTTTTGAATCGGCAAACTCCCAGGTTTAACAGTCAAATTAACTATTTGCCCGTTGCGGTTAATTTCCATTTGCAACAGACCGCCAACCTTAGCATTTTGCACGAACTCCTGAACAGCTTCCGACTGAATAATCGGCTGATTATTAATTTTTTGAATCACATCTCCAGCCCGCAAACCTGCTGCTGCTGCGGGAGAATTAGGAACAACGCTAACAATAGCCACACCCCGATCGACTGCAACTCGCAGGCTGCTGTTAGCATTGCTGTTAATTTGCTGCTTAACCTCCGGAGTCAGCGTCGCCATTTCAATGCCTAAATAAGCGTGTTCGACTTTCCCCGTCGAAATCAGTTCCTTCGCCACCTGTTGGGCCGCCTGAATGGGAATCGCAAACCCCAATCCTTGAGCACCTTGAATAATTGCCGTATTCATGCCAATAACTTCGCCCGAAGCATTCAGCAGCGGACCGCCGGAATTCCCCGGATTAATTGCAGCGTCTGTTTGAATAAAACCGATCCGCTTGTCGGGTACGCCCACATCAGAGCTCGATCGCCCCGTAGCGCTAATAATCCCCGCAGTTACGGAATTGTCCAAACCCAAAGGATTGCCGATGGCGATCGCCCATTCCCCAGACAACAGCTTATCCGAATTGCCGATCGCCACCACAGGCACATTATTCGCCTCAATCTTCACCACAGCCACATCCGTCACCTTATCCGCCCCCAACACCTGCCCCTGAAAGCTGCGGCCGTCCTTGAGAGTTACATTTACCGTATCGGCTCCCTCTACAACGTGAGCGTTAGTGAGAATCACGCCGTCGGCACCGATGACAAAACCCGAACCAGTGCCCCGTTCGATCCCGCCCCGGCCGCCCGAATTCGGTTCTATGCCCAAAAAATCTTCCGGCGACAGCCCTCTATTTCCCGGTTTCACCCGGCGCGAAGCATCGATCCGAACCACTGCCGGGCCAACTTTTGCCACAGCAGCCACAATAAAATTCACATTAGCCGCGTCGCCCGACAAGGAAGCCGGCGGCAAGACTTTGCTAACTCGATCCTTTCTATTAGGAGGCAGTTGCAATTTCGGTTCCAGGGCCCTTTGTCCCGACTCGCCAGAATTTGCACGAAATTGAGAAACCGTCAGACGATCGCCCAACATAGCGGCCCCGGCTCCCGTTACCAGCAGCAATATGTAAATTGCCGGTTGCTTCCAAAATTTGCCAGTAGAACTCTTCATGGCGACGTTTTTAGGCTTTCCTGCCAAATCTAAATATTTGCCGAGCCGATCCCCGATACCTGGCGCAGGGCTGCAGAGCCGCCAAATTTTTGGGCGATGGCGTCCCGCCCCGCAAGCTACGGCAGACTCCCTTAAACTTTAGCATCTGAGAACTAAACTCTCTAGACTGTAGAATTAATATCTTGAATGCCGATCGGCAGAGGTGAGCAGTGGACATTCCCCTCGAAAGTCTGTGGAATCAGATACTTGAACGTCTCCAGTTACAACTGAGCAGACCTAGCTTTGAGACGTGGATCAAAACTGCCAGGGCCGAACAACTCGAAAATAACTGTTTGATCGTCAGCACCCCCAACCCCTTTGCTCGCAATTGGTTGCAAAAATATTACGTCAAAACCATTGCCGATGCAGTCGAAGAAATTCTCGGCTATCCCGTAGACATTTACTTGACAATTGCCGGAGGAAACGAAACAGGCGGCAGCAGTGACTCCGCCATGATTTGGCCGTCCCCCATCGCCGCCGATGTCCCGGAAAGCCACTCGCTTCACCCCCCCAAACCCGCCAATTTAAACCCCAAATACCTATTTTCCCGCTTTGTCGTCGGTTCTAACAACCGCATGGCTCACGCGGCCTCCCTGGCGGTAGCCGAGTCTCCTGGCCGAGAATTCAATCCCCTATTTTTGTGCGGTGGCGTTGGTTTGGGCAAAACTCATTTGATGCAGGCGATCGGTCATTATCGCTTGGAAATTGACCCCAACGCCAAGATTTTTTACGTTTCTACTGAGAAATTTACTAACGATTTAATCGCCGCAATTCGCAAAGACAGTATGCAAACTTTCCGCGACCATTATCGGGATGCCGATGTTTTATTAATAGATGATATCCAATTTATTGAAGGCAAAGAATACACTCAAGAAGAATTTTTTCACACTTTTAATACTTTGCACGAATCCGGAAACCAAGTAGTTTTAGCTTCCGACCGTCCGCCACAGCAAATCCCCCGCCTGCAAGAGCGTTTGTGCTCCAGATTTTCGATGGGATTAATTGCAGACATTCAATTGCCCGACTTAGAAACTCGGATGGCAATTTTGCAAAAAAAAGCTGAGTATGAAAAAATGCGGTTGCCGCGAGATGTCATTGAATACATTGCTTCTAGTTACACTTCCAACGTTCGGGAATTAGAAGGTGCCTTGATTCGGGCGGTAGCATATCTTTCAATTACCGGCTTGCCGATGACCGTGGAGAATATCACCCCGGTTTTGAACCCGCAAACAGAAAGCGTAGAGGCAACTCCCGATGCAGTAATTGCAGTTGTGGCAGAGGCGTTTGATGTTTCTGTTGAAGATTTGAAAGGCATTTCCCGCAGGCGAGAAATTAGTCTCGCCCGTCAAATAGGGATGTATTTAATTCGGCAGCATACTGGTTTGAGTTTGCCGAAAGTTGGCGAAGTGTTCGGCGGAAAAGACCACACCACCGTGCTTTACAGTTGTGACAAAATTGCTCAGTTGCGGAACACTGACCCGAATTTGGCCCAAACTTTGCGTCAGTTGAGCGATCGAATTAACGTTGTCAGCCGCAAAAGTTGATCGCCCGCCCTTGGGCCTTGGACCCATGGGAAGCTATCAACCCGGTTTCTTCCTGAATTCCTCGCGACCAAATATCAGATTTCTTGCGAGAAACCGGGTTTATGACTTTGGCACTCCCACCCTCGATATTGCCTGTGGAAAAACCTGTGGAAAATTTGCCCGGAGTTTGTGGAAAACTTTACTCGATCGCTCAAAATAGTTTTTGCACCCAAACCGACGGGCGATCGACCGCACCCGCTTTTCCACAAGTTTTCCACAGGTAATTCCTAGCGAAAACTGACGCCCAGCAAGCAGTTAACTTTTTTTTCCACAGTTTCCACAGGGCGATCGCCCAAAAATACTTCTATAAAATAAAAAAATAGGCGATCGCTTCGCACCCGAAACAGATAGTTCGCGACGCGCGCTGAGCTCATAAACCGGGTTTCTAGGAAGATTGCTCATTTTTACAGACCAAATTTTGCGTAGAAACCGGGAATAAGCGCCCATCAGAGGAGCCCAGACATAGAAAAACCGACCCGCAGGCTTTCTGTGATACCATTTGTTTCTGTTTCAAATCCGGTTAATAAACCTTCCACCCATGAAATTGGTTTGCAGCCAAAGTGACCTCAACGCCAACCTCTCGTTGGTAAGTCGGGCCGTTCCCTCCCGCCCGACACATCCGGTACTAGCCAACGTGCTCTTAGTAGCGGATGAGGAAAATCAGCGGGTTAGCTTGACAGCTTTCGATCTCAGTTTGGGCATTCGTACCAGCTTTGCAGCAGAAGTGACTGGCGGCGGCAGTTTTACCATACCCGCCAAATTACTCAACGATATTGTTTCGAGACTCCCAGATGGAGAGATTACTTTAGAAGACGAAGCGGGGGACACAGTAGCATATCTCACGTGCAGTTCTGGCAGCTACCAAGTTAGAGGCATGGGCCCGGAAGAATACCCCGAATTGCCCGCAATCGAAGCCGGAACAATCCTCAAATTGCCACCCGAAGCCTTGATAGAAGGACTCAAAGGAACTTTATTTGCTACTAGCCCCGACGAAGCAAAACAGGTACTTGCAGGCGTGCATTTAAAGGTATTGCAAGATTGTCTGGAATTTGCAGCTACAGACGGCCACAGATTGGCAGTAGTTCAAACTGCAAATGAAAAAGGCCAAGGGGAAGAAACCGAGGAAGAATTTGAAGTGACAGTTCCCGCTAAAGCATTGCGGGAAGTAGAAAGAATGCTGGTGATGCGACAGTGGACTGAACCTGTCACCTTGCATTTTGAACATGGTCAAGTAGTGTTTGAATGGGCCGACCAGCGACTGACAACTCGCACCTTGGAAGGGCAATATCCCGCCTATCGGCAGTTGATTCCGCCGTCTTTTGAGCGGCAAATTACCTTAGAAAGGCGATCGCTCTTAGCAGCAGTAGAAAGAATTGCCGTTTTTGCAGACCAAAAAAATAATATTCTCAAATGTAGCATCGACGAGGAGAATCAGGAAATTACTTTGTCTGTAGACGCTAAAGATGTCGGCTGTGGCAAAGAGTCAATGCCCGCACAAATTTCGGGAGACAGCATAGATATTGCTTTCAACGTAAAATATCTGATTGATATCTTAAAAACGGCTCAATCCCCAGAAATTCAACTGCAATTAAACGGTGCTTTAGCCCCCGTAATTTTCCAGCCTTTGGGTGGAGTCAATGCTACATTCTTGGTGATGCCAGTTCAGCTAAGAGCTTAAAAAGAGTCATTAGTCATCAATCAACAGTCACCAATCACCGATAGTGCAACCGGACTCGCTCTAATTAATCTGCGTTAATCTGTGTTAATCTGCCCTCATCGGCGGTTAAAAAAAGAGAATTTATTAACCGCAGATGACAAGGGATTGACGCTGATTCACGCAGATGCAGAGAAGAGAGATAGGAATAATTCCGATGCTAACAGATTTGATATGACTTATTGCTTCAAATCAATGGCAACAAAATTTCAAATTCAGTACCCGTACCGGGCGTAGAATGCAAATTTAACTTGCCCGCATGCTTTTCCGTAACAATTTGATGGGTAATTGCCAACCCCAAACCGGTACCTTTTCCCGCTGGTTTAGTGGTGAAAAATGTATCAAAAATTCGCCGCTGAATTTCGGGCGGAATTCCCGGCCCGTTATCAGAGATTCTGATGGCTATCCAAGCGTTATTTTGATTGTTTTTCGCTGCTTCTAGGCTGAAGTCGCCGTTTTGGCTGGCGGAGGATAGCTGTTTTGAATTTTGTCGATCGCCCCTAACATAATTTTGAATTAATTCCGAATTCACGCAGTCTCCGTCAGAACTGTCTATTACCTCAGTCTCAATAGTAATCGCAGGCACAAAAGCTTTTTCTCCTTTTGCCTCTTCCAAAGCGTCGATCGCATTGCTGATGATATTCATAAATACCTGGCTCAACTGACCAGAGTAACACTTGACTAAAGGCAAATCACCATAGCTTTTAACTACTTTAAACCCGTATTTGAGACGGTTTTTCATAATTAGCAGCGTACTGTCAATACATTCGTGGATGTTCGCTTCTTTCAAGTGGGTTTCGTCCATGTGAGAGAAGGTGTGCAGGCTGGTGACGAGTTCGGCCAGCCTCTCTGAGGAAACTTTCATACTTTTGAGAATTTCCACCCAATCTTCTTGCAAAAAATCAAATTCTATGTCTTTTTTAAGTTCGTCAATTTTTTCGCTGTCACCGACAATCTGTTCGTAAGCAGACAGCAAATCCATGATGTCTTTCGAGTAGTTGGACAAAAAGCCGATATTTCCCCTGATGCAGGTAACGGGATTTCTAATTTCGTGGGCGACTCCAGCTACCATCTGTCCCAAACTCGCTAGTTTTTCGGTTTGAATTAGTTGAGATTGAGTTTGCTGCCTCAGCAATTTTGTCGCTAGTTCGTGAATGTTGGATTGGGCTACTAACAGTTCGTGCACGTCTAGCAAACTATAAGTTTGAGGCGACAATTGAACGACAATCGGCTCGTACAGCAGTTCTTTCGATCGCAACAGCGACTTCCTCGCTGCATCCACAATTAAAGTATTGCTGGAAAAAATTAAACTCTCAGTTTCGGCAAAGCGGTACAAAGCCTTCACAGGTCGCTTTAAAAATAATTCTCGCCCATAAGGACGGCTGATAAATTCTAAAAATCTCCGCCGAGAAATCATACCCGCAAATTCACCTTGATGGGTCACAATGACTCCTGGTAACAGCGGATTAGCTTCTAACATTTGGGAAATTTGCATTCCCAAATCCATAGCTTCTACCTGAAAATCGTAAAGCGACAATTCTTGGAGAGTAGAGTCTAAACAAAGTTCTCCGATGGCAGCCTGGGACGTGGCTGGGACTGGTCTTTCTACGCAGGAGGTATTTAACATAAATTTATCAGCACGCTTTTTTGGGGTTCTATTTGCCAGCAGACATTCAGCTACCAAAGGTCAGCCGGTGAGTTGCTGAGTGCTTTGACCGGCATCCCCCTGGCAAACTGCCTTTTAAATTACACAAAAAACTGACGGTCGTAAAAAGGATTTTACCACTTAAAGTATTAGGCAAGATTCAGTATCGCTGAGATAAATACCCCTGGTAATTATACCTAACTTTATTTTATACTAACTTGAGGAGTATTAACGCTTGGTTTGATTATTTAACTATTAATTAATCTTGAGTTCTCGTCTTAACCTATTGTTAATAAAATTACATAGCTGAAAAAGATAATTAAGTGACAATAGAGGCAAATAGGAATTGCCCGATCGCGCGATGCACCCCCTCAGGAGACAAGTTAAAAGCACAAATTGGGTCGATCCCGCCTCGCCGTCGAATGTACCGCTGGCTGCGCGTCCCTGAGTTTTAGCCCCGCGAGTGTCGCGGGGCGTCGGGCCCGGATCGCCCGCTACGGCATTGGAGGCGATATCACCATAGCTTTGTAGTCAGGAGTTTACTCCTCATAAAATTCTCTCGGACTGAAGGCAACTCGGGACACCGCACCGTGCCCTTTCCCTACCTCAAAATAATCAATCTTCCTCGATGAAAGATGTAACCATCGCCCGATTAATTTTCGGGAAACGGCACCGCGCCGTGTCCTGACTGTCGGTAATCTCAATTCCGACACCACCGGATTGGAGAGCGGGTAAAAATCTTGAGCTTAATTCCAAGTAATTTAACAACTTCAAATAATTAAAATTCTCAACAGTGATTAAATTAGAACTTCTACAAATTCCCACAAAAACAAGCTATTAATTATTTTTGAATTAATTATATGCCACGGGTAAAAAGTAGGAATACGTATATATTCTACGCGATATCCGTAGGGAAACAGCCAGGCATCGCGTCCTTACCGGGAGCGGCGACTTTTAATGATTGGTATAAGATAGACGATTGCAGTAAAAAAGTTTCCACTGAATCTTAACTTAGCGCTGTGCTTTGGTACGCTCGACAGGGGCTCTGCCAAAGACGTGTAACTAGATAGACATTTACCAGTAGGCGATCGGTGCAACCCGCCCTAACGGATCAGTTAAACAATGCTTTTACCCTGTTTCTCAGCTTGTTAGTAGAGGCAATACCTTTTCTGCTGCTGGGAGTTTTATTCTCAGGTTTGCTGCTGGGGTTTGTAGACGAACGCCTGCCTCGTATCCCGCATCCCGCGAAACCCGCTGCTGGGGGCTTTGATGGGCAGTTCGATCGGCTTTTTGTTTCCCGTGTGCGAGTGCGGTAACGTACCCGTAGCCCGCAGGTTACTGATGCAGGGAGTGCCCGCACCAGCCGCGATCGGCTGATGTGAGCGCTCAAAGATGTCAAATGGGTTCTATAAACCTGTCTTTAACCCAACCTAACAATCTGGAAATGGAGATTTTTTGGGGTCAGGATGTGGAATATCTAGTTTCGGATCTGCTTCTTTTGGTAACAATTGCGCCGCTTAGAAAACTTTTAAGTGAATGAGATCGTAGCGAGAGCGGGCGCTTTCAACTTTCGCGGCGCGGAAAAAAGCTCGAACAGTCGTGTTAAGGCTTGTCGAATAAACATCTCCAAAAACTATTGTAGGGCAGGCATCCTGTCTGCCTTTGACCTTATTTTTAGGAGATGTCTAATGATTATGTTGCTGATATTTCCATCCAGGGTTTCAAACGCGATTCACTATTTGGGTCATACCCATAAGCCCAATTCTGAAACTCTTCCAAAGCGACCCGTTCTCGCGCCGCTTTTTCTGGGTATTGTGTTCCTGTGTCCGTTACATAGAAGCGCTGCTCGGCCAAAGCACTTCGGGCTTGGAGCACTTGGGTACGCGGGATGCGTCGCTTCTCATAGGTGGTCAAGGCTTCTGCGATGCTGGACGACTGGGAAAGACATTGAGCCAGTTCGTAGGCATCTTCAAAAGTGCTATTAGCTCCATGTGCCAGCGAAGGGGACATTGGATGGGCCGCATCCCCTAGAAGTGTCACCCGTCCTTGGCTCCAACTCTTCAAAGGCAGGCGATCGCAGATAGGCGAAAATACAATCTGCTCCGGATCGGTAGCTCCCACGAGCCCCCTGAGCGGTTCCCACCAGCCGGAAAATTGATCGACGATGCGAGACTTGATTTCTGCTGCACTCTCATGCACAGCAGGTTTTGGCATCAACCCCCGTACCGTCCAACATCTATAGCCGCCACCCACATCGAAGAAGTAAATTAATTTTTGCTCTCCCTTCATAAAAATCAGTTCATTGGGATTGAGCAGTTCGTGGTTATATTCGATCACTGCCCGCCAAGACATACTGCCCAAATAACGAGGTGCCCCATCACCGATCAGGGTTTTTCGCACTGGGGAGTTAATCCCATCTGCACCAATGAGCATGTCTGCCCGTACTGATTTATCCCCATCAAAATAGGCTGTCACCCCGTTCTCATCTTGTTCAAAGCCGATGCAGCGATAACCCAAGTGGATCGCTTCCGGGGGGAGTTCACAGGCCAAGACTTGCTGCAAGCGCCACCACCAAAAAAGCAACGCTGGCTACCCGTATTTCTCCTGGTGGGTAGCTGTGCTTTGTGTGATTGTCTCTCCTGTATGTTTTGTGAAAACACTCTGATTTAGTTGGGAGCTGGCGCGTTTGAGATTCTCGACGATACCAGCAGAGATGGCATCAAGGGAGTTTAAGCCGTTAGAAAATAGAGCCAAACCCGCTCCCACTGGGCGAAATTCTTTGGCTCGTTCATAGACATGGGCATCAATGCCTTGTTTTCGTAGGGCGATCGCCGTTGCCAAACCTCCAAGCCCACCACCAATAACTGCGACTTTGTCAACAACAGGACGGCTAACTTGTTTGATTTCCATGTTCTGTACCCGATCGATTGATGATTCTTGATGCCTATTTGGGAAGTCTTAATTAGAAGCTCCACGCTCTCGAGCAGCATCCGATGCCATAACAGTTCAGATGCTTTTTGCATGGGCTGCTGAATGCTGAGCGAGAGCGTGGCTAGCGATCGCGAGCTTACACTATTTTGGTGATGATTGGCTACCGCTAGTGATGGCAATTAACGCATTTTGGTGCTTGAGCGTGTTACTGCGAGGTAATAAACTTGGTTTGTGACCGATCGCAATTTTAACCAGCATCAGATGTAACTGGTACTCGAATGTCTATTTTCCCGAATGGACAACTGGGTGATGCAGAGTTACCGAGCTTCTTGAGTATGTATTACTCATTATTGTCTCAGATGATTCACTTTCAGCCACTCAACCCGTGTACGCTGCTCCTTGGGGGGTGCGGAATGTGGGCTAGAATATGGCTAAAAGATGTCAAATGGGTTCTCTAAGAAATATAAAGTATAAGCAAGATAGATGCGCCCAGGCAATTAGGGCTGATTTTATTTGAGATTGAGTTTTTGGTATTAACAATTAGTTCCCGACTGTTGCTGCGAGTTAACCGGATTTAAAAAAAATAACCTATTTTTAACACTAATTGAAATTGGTATTGAGTCGGTATTATTTACACAATTCCTTAATTCAAGCAAGAATTGGACAGAGAGCGATTTTTTAACGGAATCTTAACTTAGCGCTGTCATGAGCTATTATTGACAAGAGGTATGCCCAAGATAGCACAGTAATTTACCAGTAGGTGATGGATGCAACCCGCCCTGACAAATCAGTTAAATAATGCTTTCACCCTGTTTCTCAGCTTGTTAGTAGAAGCAATACCTTTTCTGCTGCTGGGAGTTTTATTCTCAGGTTTGCTGCTGGGGTTTGTAGACGAACGCAAACTCGTATCCCGCATCCCGCGAAACCCCCTGCTGGGGGCTTTGATGGGCAGTTCGATCGGCTTTTTGTTTCCCGTGTGCGAGTGCGGTAACGTGCCCGTAGCCCGCAGGTTACTGATGCAGGGAGTGCCGGCACCAGCCGCGATCGGCTTTTTGCTTGCGGCCCCCACAATCAACCCCGTGGTAATTTGGGCGACTTGGACGGCATTTCGCGATCAGCCAGAAATTGTAGTTTTGCGGGTGGTATTTTCTCTGTCTATAGCCACAATTATCGGCTGGGTGTTCAGCGCCCAAAAAGACTTGCGGCCTCTGCTGCAACCCTCTGTAGCCCGCGCGATCCCCCTGCCAAAACCAGAGTTTTCCGAAAAAGATCTCGTCCAAGCCAACTCTCAGTTGCTGTTGCAGTCGGGAACATTTATGCTCGGTCAGCCGGGGGGGGCGGTGCCGATCGAATCTTTGCTAAAAGACGACTGGAAGCGATTAAACACAGGCAAAACAGAAAAAACCTCGAAACGTTCCTCCATGTTCCACCGCGTTTCTAAAGAGCGTCTGCGCCTGGTTTTAGATACTATGGTACAGGAGTTGCGCGAATTGGGAGGAGTGTTGGTAATTGGAAGTGCGATCGCAGCCATCATTCAAGTTGGCGCACCCCGCGAACTAATTCTCAACCTCGGCCAAGGCCCCGTTTCCTCGATTCTAGCCATGCTGCTATTAGCAGCAGTCGTATCGATTTGTTCTACAGTAGATGCCTTTTTTGCCCTGTCTTTTGCTTCCACATTTACCAGCGGCTCGCTGTTAGCATTTCTCGTTTTCGGCCCGATGATTGACCTCAAAGGCATCGGTTTAATGCTGTCAATTTTTAAAGGTCGAGCCGTAGTTTACTTAATCGTCTTGGCAGCTCAGTTAACCTTTTTAATGGCCCTCGCTGCCAACTTGCATTTAGGTTAATAACTTAGCTCGAACAGACAACTAATACCCTTTTCGCTTTTCGCTTGCTTTTCAATTACCTTGATTCACGACACGGAAGTCACAGATATACGGATAGCTGTTTTTTACCTCTTCGTTCTTAGTTATTCCCTTTTCTTCTGCGTTTTTTATTCCTTCAACGTCTCAATTCCCAATTATCAATGACTCTTAAAAAATGACTCTTAAAAAAATTAGCCCCTGGCTGGACGCCCTAGCTATCTTAGCGTGGGGAGTATTGCTCCTCAAATATTGGATCACCGGTAAATTAAGCATTCTCATTCACCCCAATTACTTTGGCTTGACTCTAGCGGGAGGAATCGGCTTAATCGTGATTGGCGGGTTAAAAACTTGGGAACTCTTAAAAGTCGATCGCACCACAAAGCAATCGCGGACATCACCAGCAAATAACTCTCTCAGAATCACAGAAGTTGAACACGTTACTTTATTTCCCCCCAGTATCGGCAGCAGCTTAATGTTGAGCGTCGCATTAATAGGTTTAGTAACAACGCCACGCACATTTACCAGCCAGACAGCATTAGAACGAGGCCTCACCGAATCCCTGCCAATCACCCGATTGCAACCGCAAGAATTTCGCAATACTACAAAACCCGAACACCGATCGCTCATCGAATGGGTGCGATTGTTAAATTTCAATCCAGAACCCGATACATACAAAGGTCAAAAAGTCAAAGTTCAAGGATTTGTAATTCACCCCCCCAACATAGCAGAACAATATATCTGGATCGGGCGTTTTATCATTACCTGCTGCGCGGCCGATGCCTATCCCATCGGGTTGCCGGTAAAATTACCGATCGGTCAAAGCCGCGCCGCCTTTGCCCCAGACAGTTGGCTAGAAATAGAAGGAGAAACGATCGTAGAAGAACTGCAAGGCAAGCGCAAATTAATCATTCAAGCATCCTCTCTCAAACCAATTCCAGAACCAAAAAACCCTTATGATTATTAGACGTGGAGTAAGTATGAGATTAAATTTTACCTTTCTGATTGCGAGATGGACACTCCAGACCCGTCCGACCTATACAAATTAAGATACTGTACAGTCAGCTATAAAAGTTGCAACAGCATCCTGTAGGAGTTGCCAAAAGTAAATTCAGCAACTACACTCGTCATTAGTAAATAAACTATAAGTATATGTCATCCGGAAAAACATTAGCTATCAAAGGTGCAGCCTGGACGATCCTCAGCTATGGAAGCAGTCAAATTATCCGATTTGCCAGCAACCTAATCCTGACGCGTCTGCTTTTGCCAGAACTATTTGGTCTGGTAGGTCTAGCCTACGTTTTCATCATAGGGATCAACTTATTCTCAGACATAGGTCTCGGTCCAAGCATCATCCAGAATAAGCGCGGGGAAGAGCGTCAATTTCTCAACACCGCTTGGACACTGCAAGTTATTCGCAGCATTTTCATTTGGATTTGTTTGATTATAATTACCAAGCCTATTGCTAGTTTTTATGGAGATGATCGTCTCCTGTGGTTGATTCCAATAATAGGTATAAATTCCCTACTAGCCGGGTTCAACTCGACTGCTATATCCAGCCTCAACCGACAGATGGCAGTCAAGAAAGTAGTAATTTTTGAGTTGGGCTTACAGATTGTTTCTACTACAGTGATGATTGTCTGGGCCTGGTTCGATCCCAGCATCTGGGCGATCGTCGTCGGCGGCTTTACTAATAGTTTAGTCGAGTTAGTATGGAGCCATTTTTTGATTCCCGGCAAGTCAAACCGTTTTGCTTGGGATAAAGAAGCAGCTAAAGAAATATTTTCTTATGGTAAATGGATATTTTTGTCTACGGCTTTGTTTTTCTTGTGTTCTCAAGCCGATAGACTCATCCTCGGGAAAATATTTACTTTAACAATGTTGGGCATTTACGGCATCGCTTTTACTCTCGGCGATATGCCGCGCCAAGTAATCATCGCCATTAGCGCCAGGGTGATTTTTCCCTCGATTTCTCTGCTGGCAGAGTTGCCGCGGGAGGAGTTGCGCGCCAAGATACTCAATAACCGCAAGCTAATTCTAATACCCTTAGCCGTAGGTTTAGCAATTTTTGTGAGTTTCGGAGATCAGTTAATTTTAGCACTGTACAGAAAAGAGTATGCGGCGGCCTCTTGGATGATGCCTATCTTGGCTTTAGGTATCTGGCACACCACCCTCTACAGTATGATGGGTTCTTGTCTGTTAGCCGTAGGAAAGTCTCAGTACCAAGCTATGGGCAATCTGCTGACTTTTGTGAATCTATGTATAAGTATACCGCTGGCATACCACTTAAAAGGTAATTTAGGTGCCGTGATTGCTGTAGCTCTCGGCGACCTTCCTACCTATGTAGTAACTAACTACGGTTTGTGGCGAGAAGGACTAACTTCTTTTTGGCAGGATATTCAATTAACAGGGCTGTTTTTAGGGGTGCTGGTCACTCTAATTTGGTGTAGAGTGACTTTTGGTTTGGGTCTGCCAATTGATAAAATATCACCGATGGATTTAATCCCAATCAATCAACTGTTTCAGTAAACAAAAAGGAGATTGTCTGTTATGCCGTCAGAAAATATTAGAATCAAAGTATGGCAATTTATTTTTTTACACATAGGGCTATTGCGAGAAATATCTCGCGCGGCTACGAGGCATACTAAAATGATGTTTTACCATCAAAGAGGTCGCATCATAAATTTATTCAAAGAAAATGAACAGCCGGAAAAAAATGCCAAAAAGTTGGCGCGGCTGTAGCACACATTACATCAGTTGAAAAATCTAAAAATCCACAAAAAGCCGCAGCAAAAATAGAGAGACTCAGGAACACGATAGATGGACTGTTGACGATTTTTGCTCGTGGCAACCTGAGGATTGCGAGCCCAACTCTACGGAACAGGCACGTTACAGCGTAATTACCTGAATATCAAATTAAGTGCATTCAGATACAAGAAAGCCCTGATTGCGACCCCATGTTTGTAGAGTTTAGACTTCAAGAATAATTTGTCGAAACAGTATAAAAAATTGACAGGTTTTTATTCAGAGAAGATGACATTGTTTTCGACGATGCTTTCATTCTATAAAAATTAGAAAATTTTAACCGACAAAGCAAGTATGAGAATACTATTCTTGACCCAAACCGTTTTGAAATGTATCAAGCCCCTAAGAGATTATATAGATTTGACCAAAGCTCAGCAGCTATCGTGGAATCAGCTATCTACTGTAAACATAGAAGGTGTAAAATTTGCTGAGTTTAGCAATAATCCTCATTCTGCATTTTACTATTTGTCAAGAAAGCAGATGAAGCAGTAGATAAAATCAGGTCGCGGATTCAAAAATCAAGTAGTGAAGGTCGAGCGTTGAGATAGTGCAGCCACTTTTTGTCTTTGGGAATGTTTCTCAATATATAAGCCTCACCCGTCAAACTTAAACTATTTTGAGGTCAGGCATTACGATAGCAAATATTCTAAGTTATATCCCGAACCGGAATCGCCGTATACACTGTCAGCGGTTAAGAATAGTTCCAACATACCAATCGTCAAGGATTCCTAAAAGGGTTTTAAGTAGGTCGCCAGTGGAGTTGAGATTTGAGAT
This sequence comes from Microcoleus sp. AR_TQ3_B6, assembly GCF_036702785.1. Classification (NCBI taxonomy): domain Bacteria; kingdom Bacillati; phylum Cyanobacteriota; class Cyanophyceae; order Oscillatoriales; family Microcoleaceae; genus Microcoleus; species Microcoleus sp. AR_TQ3_B6. The sequence continues at coordinate 74,548 of NZ_JAUBVJ010000028.1, forward strand.
TTACTCCACAGATGAATCTGGGATATTGAACTAGGGTATAAAATTTTGGGGTTCACAACTCCTGTCGGAAACTTGTACCATTTATAGGAGTTGCCAATACCAAATTCAGCAAGTACACTTGTAATTATAAAATAAATTAGGAGTATATGTCATCCGTAAAAAGACTAGCTATCAAAGGCATATTCTGGACGATTGCGGGCGACGGCATCACTTTTGGCAGTCACCTAACTGTGGCGCGCCTGCTTGGTCCAGAACTATTTAAGCTAGTCAGCCTACCCTACCTTTTGATCGCAGTCGTCAATGCCTTCTCAGACATAGGTCTGAAGCTAAGTATCATTCAGAACCAGCGTGGAGAAAATCCGGAATTTCTCAACACCGCTTGGACAATGCAAGTTATTCGCAGCTTTTTTATTGGGTTGTGTGTAATTTTAGTCACGTTGCCCGTTGCTAGTTTTTATAAAGAACCCGGTCTCCTGTGGTTAATTCCAGCGCTCGGTATAAATACCATAATAGGAGGGTTCAACTCAACTGCTACATCCAGCCTAGAACGCAAAATGGCAGTGAAGAAAGTAGTAATTTTTGAGTTGGGCATACAGATTGTTTCTACTACAGTGATGATTGTCTGGATCTGGTTCGATCGCAGCATCTGGGCAATCATTGCAGGCAACTTGACAGGAGCTTTAATGCAGTTAGTTTGGAGCCATTTTTTGATTCCCGGCAAATCAAACCACTTTGGTTGGGATCGAGAAGCAGCTAAAGAAATATTTTCTTATGGGAAATGGATATTTTTGTCGAGTGCTTTATTCTTTCTATATTCTCAAGCCGATAGGCTAATTCTAGGCAAACTATTTGATTGGAGACTCCTGGGACTCTATGGCGTCGCTTTTAGGCTGAGTGATATGCCGCGCCACGCGTTCATGGGCATAGGCCGCAAGGTGATTATTCCATCCATTTCAATGCTAGCAGCAGACTGGCCTAGCGAGGAATTGCGCCCTAAGATTCTCAAAAACCGTAACCTAATTCTGATACCATTCGCAATAGCTTTAGCAATTTTTGTAAGTTGGGCAGACCAGCTAATGTTAATATTTTACGGGGAGGAATATGTGAAATACTCTTGGATGATACCAATCTTGGCATTAGGAATTTGGCACCGGACCCTCCACAATCTTATGGGTTCTTGCCTATTAGCCTTAGGAAAGTCTCAGTACCCAGCTATGGGCAATCTGCTGACTTTGGTGAATTTATGTATAGGTATACCTCTGGGATATCATTTAAAAGGTAATTTAGGTGCTTTGATGGCTGTAGCCGTCAGTGACATTCCTACTTATGTAGTAATTAGTTACGGCTTGTGGCGAGAAAAACTCAGTTGTTTTTGGCAGGATATTCAGCTAACAGCATTGTTGGTAGGGGTGCTAGCAGCTATAATTTTATGTAGATATGCTTTGGGGGGTGGTCTACCGCTCGATAAATTATCAGCGGCGGATATGATACCGATAAATTCACTATTTCAGTAAACAAAAAGGAGCTAGTGGATATGTCATTACAAAGGATTATAAGAAAAGGAAGTCACTTAAGGAAAAAAACAAGATCGGCATTTGATAGTTAGCCTAAGAAATATTCAATTTAGAATTAAATTGAAAGTTGGCAGTGAGTTGTGACCCAGAATTAGGAGAGACAGATTTGTGAGTATTTTTAACAAAAAAATTAATCTTTCATCCTTCGATATTTTACCATTGAAACAGCCGATCGACCGCATGGCGATCGTCCTCATGCTAGTGCTGAGCGTCTTAATCGGACTGCTGCTGCACAGCGGCGATCGCACAGCACCCAGAGTGCGAGCATTTACCTGGGAAAACAAACAAATCGGCGCCGAAGATACCGGCTTTATCCTCACCTTCTTTCGACCGATGAACCAGTCCAGCGTCGAGGAAAACTTAAAACTAGAACCCCCCCTCCCCGGTAAATTTAGTTGGGCGGGAAGGCGCATGGCTTACACTCTCAAAGATCCAGCACCCTACGGCGTTACCTACACAGTAAAACTCGCCGGAGCAACGGACAAGTATTTCGGAGATAACAACCAAAATAAAGGCACGCCAATGCAACCGTTTAGCAGTTCCTTTCGCAGCCGCGATCGAGCTTTTGCTTACATCGGCGTCGAAGGCGAAACAGAAGGCAGATTAATGCTAGTCAATCTCACCAGCAGCGAATCGAAACCGATACCGCTGACTCCCAAAGATTTAGTAGTAACGGATTTTAAACCTTATCCCGACAGCGATCGCATTTTATTCTCAGCCACAGATAGATCGATCGCCCGTACTCGCGGCACCCTAAATCAAGAACTATTCACAGTCACCACCGGCCTCAACCCCCAATCGGGATCGGAACCCCAACAAAAGCACCCAGCAGGTAGAATCGACAAAATCTTAGACTCCAAAGATTACCAAAACCTCAAATTTGACCTCTCAGCAGACGGAAAAATCATAATTATCCAGCGCGTCAACCGCCGCAATCCCGGCGATTTCAGTCCTTGGATTGTGGAAGAAAAACAAGCGCCCAGACCCTTGGAAAATGAACAAGGCGGAGATTTTATGATTCGCCCCGACAGCAAATCGATGGTAATATCTCAAAAACAAGGATTAGCGATCGTCCCCCTCAAACCCGAAGCAGACCCTGTAGAATTTTTGCCAAAATACGAACAAGTATTGGGCATGGCCCGCGACAACTCCGCCGCCGCCTACGTTAAATACAACAGCGACTTTACTCGATCGCTTTTCATCTTAGATAACCAAGGTGCAGAACAAGAAATATTGCGGATTCCCGGCAGCATTATCGCCGTTTATTTCGACCCCCGCAAAGACAAAGACAGCCAAGTCCAGCGTCTCTACTGTTTGTTAGCCCAACGCCTCCAAACAGAAAGTTACAAAGAACAGCCTTTTATCGCCGCCATCGACCTCAAAAAAGAGGGGACTCGTTTGGTAGGAACCATCAAACCGCTGCTGGTTTTGCCCAACCAATTAGATACCCAAATCAGTTTATCTCCCGACGGGCTAGCATTAATTTTCGACCAATCAGTCACAGCAGCAAATCCCTCAGCAGCAGACAGTCCCCGCAACTCGGGCGGACAGTCGATCGCCACGGGCCGCCTCTGGCTGCTACCCTTAGTAGAAATACCCGCCGACGGTTCTCCCGCAAAAGTACAGCCAGAAGAACTGCCCTTTGCCGGCTATCATCCCCGCTGGCTCCCCTAAATCGATTTGAGATTTTAGATTGAGCGATATTGGTAAACATCAATAGGGTAAGGTGATCCTTGCGCACTCGGCGTTGAAATGTGCGATCCGTGCGTACCCTACTTTTACTAAATTGAATGGAGATTTAAGATTTAAGATTTGAAATTGAGTAGACACTAGGCGATACTGGTAAAGATTACAAACTTTGAAACCAACTCACCAGCCTGCAATTTCACATCTAAAACCTCAAACCTAAAATCTAAAAGTCGCATGACTCCCGAAGAAATTAGCAATACCCTTAAAGAGTTATTTGGTGACAGTGTTGAGACCCCTGCAGCCACTTCTTGGCAAGTAGAAACCTCGAAATTTCGCCTGTTAGTCCTCCTTTCAGAAGACGGGACTTGGCTGCGGATTTTGCTGCCGATCGGCGATGCCCAGGAAGCTCAACCATTTTTTGATAAGCTGCTAGAAGCTAACTTTGACACCACCCTCGAAACTCGCTACGCCATACATCAAAACGTTTTGTGGGGAGTATTTCAGCACAGCACGGCTACACTCGCCGCCTCCGATTTCTCGGCCGCCGTCGCCAGACTGCTGGCTTTGCAAGAGCGAGGTTTGTCAGACTTTTTCAGCGGTTTGATAGAAAGCCGCATCCGTCAAATCATCAAAGCTGCGAAGATGCAGGGACAGTCTGTCGAAACTACCCTTCAGACTTTAGACCGTTTCTACGCAGAGGGATTGATGGGTGAAATGGAACTAGGGCGAGAGTCTCGCGAAAACAATCTCGCCGCTTGGCGGTATCAGCTAGAACGCCTCTGGCCTGAGGTGGAACCCTAAGAGGATTTGAGATGGCAGATGGCAGATGGCAGAGTGCCAAAAACTGACGGTCGTCGAGGTGGGAAAGTTGCCTAAAGGTGAATTTCTTTTTAGTGGTATAGCAACCGCGCCCGACGCGCCAGCAGGTTTTTAATTGCACAAACCCATGCAGTCGATTGCTTCTTCCTTCTCTGGCGACGATAACTAAAGCCTTCCATCCGTTACATCCTCTACATCCTCAGAAAGCCAATCCGTTGCCGAACTTCCTTCTGCTGTACAATATGCGGATTTTGGCAACAGGCCCGTGTCTTGACCGTTGAGGCTTCAAGCCACTTCCACAATCGCCAATCCGGGCCCTCGAACCCTCGAAGGATGCCCGTATATTCACTGATAACCTGCGTTCTGTTCTCCAATTCCCTACCAAAATAGGAAAAATAGTATAACAGATAACAACAATCCCTGATAAATTTTTAAGATTTTGGAAAAACACGCGCGAGCCGGTATATCATGGTAAAAAGTTTACAGCAAAGCTCTGTAACTTTCACAAAAGCTTCCATCGTTTAACATTGATTGACAAACAAAATCTTTAGCAGACAATGCTTGTGCGATCGGGTTTTTCCATCGGGTGCTGTTGTAATTAAACAAATTAGCAACTACCCCTAACAATTACCCGTTACCAATTAATAACAACTTAACTCAAAGCTGGTTCGTCCAAGGCGTGTATTTAGAGGGGAGTTAATCGATTTGAGATTAAAGATTAAAGATTAAAGATTAAAGAATTGAAGAAAGCGACCCCACTGATAAATCCGGGGCTCGCGATCGGGATTCGGAGCTTTTTTCTCGCTCCACGAATGAATCCGGGGGCTTGTACCCTGGCTGCTTTCGCTCAAAGGAAGCCTTATAAGCCTCCGTACCCCCAATCAATCACCGCTCAAAAATGAAAGGCGCGCCGGTCCCAGGTACCAAGCCCTCCAATTATATTTCGGGAGCATCTTGATTCTCAATGTACTTTCTAGGAATTGAAACAGTAATACAATCATCACACTGTGACGAAATAGAGTATATTGTAATTAGGTCGAAAATAAGAAGTTTATGCAACTAACCTATAAGTACACACTAAGACCCACTAAATATCAAGCGGTGACGATAATGACTCACCTCGAACTTTGCCGTCGGCAATACAACTATCGATTAGGTGCGAGATTTAAACGGTGGGAATCCAGCCGAACACCCCTCAATGCCTGCCCTTTAACTGCATATCGAGTTTCAGTAGAGGAAATCTACAAGAATATTCCTCTAACTCGACTGCAAACCAGTCAAGGTAGGAAAAAATATGGCTCTGGTAATCACTTAAGAAAAAAGGGTGATGTTTTCTCAAACATTGAGGGTGGTTACGTCCAAGAGCCAACTGTACAGTTACCCGACTTGAAAAACACCAAAAGACTATTTCCTGATTACCAAACCTTGGATGCCCAGGTTGGGCAGGATGTAGTGAATCCTGTGGAAACTTCCTTTCCAAACTTTACGACCCCCGACAAAAATGGCAATCGTAGAGCCAAGCCTAAATTTAAGGGTTTCCATTACTACAAATCGTTGACTTACCCTAAACTAGATAATTTGAATATTATCAAAGATGAGTCAAATAGGATTTGTATCGACCTAGGGAAAGTAGGTCAAGTGCCAATGGTATTCCATAGACCAATACCTACAGGATTCAAGGTTAAGACTGGAACGGTTATCCCAGAAGCACATGGATGGCATATTTCCTTAACTATTGAATATCAAAGAGTTCCTGTAACGGTTGCAGAAATTCACCCGAGCGCAGAAAACATTATGGGTATTGACTTAGGAATTGCTAATGACGTTTATTTATCCAATGGAGAACAAGTCGAAAACCCGAGATGTTTGAGAGCATATGCTGAAAAGTTGGCAAGACTTCAAGCAAAGTTAGCTAGCAGGGTTAAAGGTTCTAAGCCAGGGAAAATCCTTAAAGGCAAGATTTATAAGCTCCCTCAATTTGTAGCTAGAGCAAGCCGGGATTTCCCGTTCAAAACCGCACATAAGTTATTTGATAAGTGTGGGGTTTTGGTGGTAGAGGATTTGAGCCTTAAAAATTGGACTAGACACTCCCCAGTCAACAGTGATATTGAAGACGGCAATTTAGTTTACTTACCAAAGGGTCAAGCAGCTAAGAGCGGTTTGAATAAATCCATACTTGATGCTGCTCAGGGTCAATTTAATACTGTCATCAAATATGTCGCTGGTAAATTAGATAAAACCGTTGTATTCGTTGACCCCAAGGGAACTTTTCAACGTGGGAATTGTCTCTACAAAGGGCATAAAAAATTGTCAGACCGATGGCATTGCTGTCAGTGTGGGGAGTCCTTGGAGACAGACAAAAATTCAGCCAACCCGATCAAAAAGATTGGATTGAATTACGAAAGTGGCGGTACTTCTACGTCACTCAAAAAATCCCTTGCCTCGAGGGAAAAAGAAGCCGGCAGTCTAACGGTACGACCTTGACTGTCAGGTAGGTTAACGTTATCCATCAATACAAGATTATAACAGGGGTTTTATTTATGTTTGCTGTGCGTGAGACTAGCTCGGATTTATCAGTGTTGCCTATACCTGAGATTTGTACTTGGAACATCTCCTTAGAATCAACTCTTCTAGACCTGCCACTCTACAACTGCCAAATTGAATTAACTCAACAGGCAAAAGAAGTAGCCCTGGCTTTTGAAGAAAATTCCCTGCTGCCAGGGGTCATTTTGACAGATAGCGGTAATTTTGTCGGCATACTATCCAGGCGTCTATTTTTTGAAAAAGTTAACTGCCGCTACGGATTAGAAATGTTTTTCAAGCGACCCATAGAGGTATTGTACAAGTTTTCCAAGCCCGAGCCGCTGGTATTTCCCGGCAGTAAATTAATAGTAGAAGCCGCCCAGGAAACGCTTGAGAGAGCAGCAGAATTAATTTATGAACCTGTAGTAGTGGAAGTAGAACCTCAGACCTACAAACTGTTAGATGTACACCAATTAATCGTCGCTCAATCAAGAATTCACCAATTAACAAATAAGTTGCTCAACAAACAAACTGAAGCAAAAGTCATCCAAACAGAAAAAATGGCGAGTTTGGGGAGGATGGTAGCAGAAGTAGCTCACGAAATCAGAAATCCGCTGAACTGTATTTGGGGAAATTTGACTTTTCTGCTGTCCTATTTTGAAGACTTGCTTCAGCTCATGTCGGTTTATGAAGAAGAATATTCGGAACCGTGTCCCCGAATAGATGCCGTCAAAGAACAAATTGACTTTGAGTTTTTACAAACAGATTTGCCAGTCACCTTAGAAGGGATGGAGCTGGCAGCCTCGCAATTGCTAAAAATAGTTAACGGGCTGCACCACTTCTCTCATATGGACGAGACAAAGCCAGTGAAGACAGACATTCACGAATGTGTGGAAATGACGCTGTTAATTCTGAAAAACCGCTTTAAAAACAGCATAGAAGTGGTAAAAAATTACGGCGAACTGCCGCTAGTTAGCGGCTATTCCGGTCAGTTGAGTCAGGTGTTTTTGAATTTGTTAGTTAATGCTCTAGACGCCCTGACAGAGTACGCAGCAGATCGAGAAATACAAACCCAGCCCCGGGACAACTGGCGCCCCCAAATCGAAATTACCACTAAAGTCATAGAAACCGAAGACGGCAAGCGGGTCGCAATTTGCATTGCCGATAACGGGCCCGGCATTCCCCCAGAAAATCAGCAGCAGATATTTGAGACCTTTTTTACCACTAAACCTGCGGGCAAAGGCACTGGTCTGGGGCTGGCAATCTCCCATCAAATCGTCACTGAAAAGCACGGCGGCCAACTTTCACTGCGATCGCAACCAGGCAAGAACACCGAATTTGAAATTATCCTGCCCATAGTTCACAAAATATGATTAACTCAAGAAGCGTCTCCAGGCTCGCTCCTGCGGTGAAATGATAGGCTAGCTTAGTAGTACGCTATCATTTCACTTTCCCAGCGTTTCGGCAACTAAAAGTTCCAGTGGCAAATAAATTCAGTTCCCAACTCCTTGGCCCTTCACTCTCCGAAGGCAGCCCTCAAGACCTTTCCCTAGAGTCTACCCTCTGGGATTTGCCTCTGTATGAGTTTCAGGTTAATTCGAGCTGCAAGACGATCGCAGTTGCCGAAATTTTTGAAGAGCATCCCCTAGTGCCGGGAGTCGTCTTGCTGGAAGCAGGAGAGTTTGCTGGGATGATATCCCGCAGCCAACTCCTGGAATATTTCCTCAAACCCCAGGGCCCAGAGCTATTTTTGCACCTGCCGCTGAAAGTTCTCTACAGTTATGCTCGCGTCGAAATATTATTGCTCGCAGAGACTACAACCATTTTGACTGCAGCTCCAAAAGCTCTGCGTCGCTCGCGCCAATTGCAGTCTGAACCAATCGTCGTCCAAATCGACTCTCAATCTTATCGGCTCTTAGACCCTCACGCGCTAAACATCGCCTACTGGCAAATTCGCGGCATAGAAACTCAAGTCCGCTACGAAAGAGCTCAAACTCAAATGCTTCAAAGCGAAAAAATGGCTAGTTTAGGGCGTTTAGTCAACGGAGTAGCCCACGAAATTTTAGATCCGGTAGGCTTTATTTGGGGCAATTTAACCTACGTCAGCGACTACAGCAAAAACTTGATGGAGTTGCTCTCAGTTTACGAGGCGCACTGTACCGACCCCCCGCCGGAAATAGCACAGCTCAAGGAAGAGATAGACTATGACTTTTTGCAAAACGATTTCCTGCGAACTGTTGCCAGCATCAAATCCGGAGCCGAACGTTTGAGCAAGTTGGCAACCAGTTTGCAAAACTTCTGCCACATCGACGATATTTATCCCAAACCGACCGACTTGCACGCCAACATAGACAGCATAGTTTTGCTGCTCAAAAGTCGTTTGACCAAGGAAATCCAAGTAGTAAAAAACTACGGCGACCTGCCGCCAGTGCCGTGCTATGCAGGACAGCTAAACCAAGTATTTATGAATATTTTGACCAATGCTATTGATACATTAATTAACGAAGCAGTGGCTCAAGAATTGGCGAAAGAGTTTAAAGGTGAACGAGTCAGAGACTTCGATCGCCAGCCTCAAATTGCCATCACAACTCAAGTCTGCTGTCCCGAACCTGCGACCGACTTAGACACACTTCATGTTCGCTGGGTTTCGATTTGCATAGCAGATAACGGGCCAGGAATGTCACCTAGCAAGTACAAAAAAGTTATAGAATCATTCTCTACCCAAAAACGCGCCCTCAAAGAAACGAGTTTAGCAGTTTGCTATCAAATAGTTAGGGGCAAACACGGCGGTGCATTCAGAATGCGATCGGAATTAGGCAGCGGCACCCAATTTGAAATTTTATTACCCTTAGCTTAAAGAAGGAAGAAGGAAGAAGGAAGAGGGAAGAAGGAAGAGGGAAGAAGGAAGAAGGAAGAGGGAAGAGGGAAGAGGGAAGAAGGAAGAAGGAAGAAGGAAGAGGGAAGAAGGAAGAAGGAAGAGGGAAGAAGGAAGAGGGAAGAAGGAAGAAGGAAGAGGGAAGAAGGAAGAAGGAAGAGGGAAGAAGGAAGAAGGAAGAAGGAAGAAGGAAGAGGGAAGAAGGAAGAGGGAAGAGGGAATAAGGAAGAAGGAAGAAGGAAGAAGGAAGAGGGAATAAGGAAGAAGGAAGAGGGAATAAGGAAGAAGGAAGAGGGAATAAGGAAGAAGGAAGAGGGAAGAAGGAAGAAGGAAGAGGGAATAAGTTACAGCGTATTCCTGATTTATGACTGGAGTTGAGACTAAGACAGACAAAAAAGGTGCATTAGTGTAAATTGAATGCACTCAAGAATGACAGCTCTCGAA